>CAYRLN010000020.1:0-4059 GCA_964425065.1 uncultured Lachnospiraceae bacterium
AAATTTGGGAGTCATTTTCGACTTCGCAACTATCTGTGGATGTAGAGGTTTCAGGAGAAGTGGGAAATGCAGTATCGCCCTCCAACTCCGGCGGTGCTTCCATCAAACCGTCCACTTCCTCCTGTATGAAAGGATTTGGTATAATATCTGTGATATTGCAGGCCGTCATAGTTGCACATACCCCGGTGGACAAACCAACTACAGCCACGGCTTTACCAAGGCTCTGGCGCACAGCCAATTCCTTTTCCAGATAACGTAGTTCGGATTCGCATTTGGGACAGGTGCCAAGACAATCTCCCTGATGTTTACACTCAGAAACGGCATATGCAATGTCATTTGCTTCTGCAATTTGTCTTCTAATCTCTTTTAATGCTTTACATTTTTCCTTACCCTTCATAACAGTCACCTCCTGTGGTTCTATATATTAGATACGGTTGTTTTTAGGAAAATTATGGGAAAGGGAAAATTATCAATAAAACGTTTGTTGCAAAACAGTAAACGATGTGATATATTATGCTCACAAATTATTCTATAAGCAAGAAATTCTATAAGGTCAGAGCACCTTTATCTATCGATATATTCTACATATCTTATTTCAAGGAATCCTTGCTTAAAATCACACAATTACAATTTAAGCAGGGAAAACAATGCAGCGCGCCATGTATATAGATTTTGTCCCTGCGGGAAGGGAACAAATGGGAGAAAAAAATAATGTTTTAAACGTGTACATGAGTAATCCGAAGCGGATACAGTCTGTTGTTGAGTTTTGCATAAAGAAAAAGTTGCCGGAAAATTGGTATCTAAGCTGTAGCGATGCAGAAGGATTTTACTCAGTGGAAAATGAGAATGGGAAGAAAACCTTCCGGCAAAGAGATGTTTTTAAAAAAATAATTACGGAAACCGGTTTTTTCTATTTGGGAATTGAAAATCAGGAAAATATTAACTTGATTTTTCCATGGCGTTTAATGCAGATGGATTGTCTGGAGTACGGGAGGCAAATAGAGGAAATTCAGAGGGTAAATAAGGAAAAGAAAAGCAAATATAAAAAAGAAGACGATTTTCTGTATGCTTTTAAGCAGCAAGATAGGTTGATACCGATTTTAAATATTGTATTATACTGGGGAAAGACAAGATGGAAGAGTCCGAAGAGTCTCAGAGATATGATAGGGGAATCGAATATTCCAACAGATATGAAGAAGTTATTTAAGGATTATAAAGTATATCTAATACATGTGCGATTTATTCCAGATAAGTTGTTAAACAAAATGGATTCTGATTTGAGATATGTACTGGGATTGATAAAACGAGAAGGAAATAAAGAAAAATGTAAAAAATATATAATGGATAATAAAACGTTTTTCTCAAATATTCCGCAAAGTGCAATGGATGTATTGAATGTATATATGAATATGAAGGAAATTACGGGAAGCAAAGAGTATATAAGCAAAATAAATGGAGAGGAGTATGTGGATATGTGCAAAGCTATAGAAGATTGGAAAAAAGAAATGATACGCGAAGGATTGAAGGAAGGCAGACAAAGAGGGATGGTAGAAGGCAGACAAGAAGGCAGAGCAGAAGGCAGAGCAGAAGGCAGACAAGAAAGTAAGATGGAAGATATTCGAAAATTGATGAAGAATTTAAAGATATCTTCCCAACGCGCCATGGAACTTTTGGAGATTCCGATAGGAGAACAGAAGAAATATTTGAAATTGATTAATTAAATGTATGGTAAATAAGCCGGGTTGGATGTGTGCATGGGCATCCAGCCTGTTTTTATATGCTGAAAGTTACCACTTACCCTCCGGTTTTTTACCACATACGGAAAATCTATATACAAAAACAAGTTTTTTGCTATAATAAACCCATAAACAAAATTTGTTTAAAAACACATTATGAATGAGCGGGGAAAAGATGAAGGTTAGAATCGAAATCGACGAAAACTTCATAGAGGAAGAGGTGGTTATCCGTTGTAATAATTTGAATTTGCAGATTCAGGCGATTCAAAAAGCGGTGACAGAAATCACCTCCGGTGCGGAGCGGTTTGTCTTTTATAAAGGAGAAACGGAATATTACCTTCCGTTGGAAGAGATTTTGTTCTTCGAAACGGACGGAGGTGTTATTAACGCTCATACAGCAAAAGATATTTATCAAACGAAATACAAGTTGTATGAATTGGAAGAATTACTACCCGGCTACTTTATGAGGATTTCCAAATCAGGAATTTTAAACATCAGGAAAATATTCTCTATGACCAAGAGTATTTCTACCTGTGAGGTAGAGTTTCAAAACTCACCCAAGAAAGTTTATGTATCAAGGTATTATTATAAACCGTTAAAAGAAAAATTAGAGGAAAAGAGGTTGGCGCGATGAGAGTTGGTTTTTTGAGAATATCATTTAAGGATTTTGATTACATATGGAGAAAGGGACGTAAATAACGTATAGGAGGTAAGGTTATGAATTCAATAAAGAAAGTTATTTGGGGAATAATACTTGTTTTGGCAGCAGTTTTTTTGTTGGTATCCCAGATGGGGTTAATTCCGGAGTTTAATATTGGTTTTTGGACAATTGTATGGACGATGGTTTCTGTGGCAATCTTGATAAACGGAATTGTGAAGTTTCAGTTTTCCGGAATATTCTTTGGTCTTGCATTTTTAGCAATTATATATGCAGAGCCTTTAGGAATTGCTGCAATTACTCCTTGGCCTGTGCTTGGTGCGGCATTACTTCTGTCCATCGGTTGCCACATGCTTTTTCCAAAAAGAAAACATAAAAAAATCGTAACAGCGAGATATACGGATCATCAGGGCAATGAAATAGACCTCGATAGAGAAAAAGGAATGGAACAGGAAGAATTCCACGAAGGGATTGATGGGGAATATATCGAGTTTACGCAAATTTTCAAGAGTGGTACAAAGTATATTAACTCTTCGAATTTAAAAGGCATTTCCGGAGAATGTGTTTTTGGTGGTCTGGATATTTATCTCAATAATGCGACTCTGGCAGGTGGATGTGCCAGCATAGATTTTGATAATGTTTTCAGCAATATTAACATTTATGTACCGACCACTTGGAATGTTGTGGAAAATACGGAAAATGTATTTGCTTCCGTAAATTATAGGGGACATAATTTCCCGGATGGCAACAATAAACTAAATATTATTGGCGATAATGTTTTTGGACATATTACAGTATTTTATGTGTAAAATAATTGAAAAAGCTTTAAGTCTGTGCTAAACTTTCACAGTAATCATGTGAATATTGCGATGATAGGTGTCTGACGGAAATCTGGAAAAGGATTTTGGGTCAGGTGAAAAGGGAAGATGGGTGTAAATCCCACGCGATCTCGTCACTGTGATTAGGGAGTGCTCCTCCAAAAGTGCCACTGAAAGAAATTTTGGGAAGGCGGTTGGAGCATGATGATCTATGAGTCAGGAGACCTGCCTATTATTTGGTACTAAAGTGACCACGAGGAATTGGTTAGGTACAGACAATGGGCAGACTTAAAAAGTGAAGTGTGCTTTATTAGTGTATGCCAACAGAAGTCTCCATGCCCCGTGTGTAAACGCGGGGCATTTTTAGTGTGTGGATATTCACAGTACAAAATAGCCGGATGCGGCACACACAGGAGGAAAAAAACATGGAAACAAAGAAAACAAGTACTAAAAAAATTGTCATTGGCCTTGTGGCCTTGGTGGCAGTGATTGCATTGCTCATTGGTGCATATGCAATGTTCGGACCGAAGACAACTGAGGGTGCAAAGTCTATTACCATCGAGGTGATTGACAATGAACAAAAGAGCATTGTTTATGAAGTAAACACGGATGCAGAATATCTCCGTCAGGCAATGGAAGAGGCAAAAGGACTGGAATTCTCCGGTACAGAGAGTGAGTATGGCTTAACATTAATGACTGTAAATGGGGTGACAGCAGACTTTAATGTAGACAGTTCCTATTGGTCTATTATAGTAAACGGTGAATATGGAATGTTCGGCGTAGACAGTCAGCCGGTTGCTGATGGGGATGAATATCAGCTGATATATACTGTTTACTAGGATGCTCA
>CAYRLN010000020.1:4069-10874 GCA_964425065.1 uncultured Lachnospiraceae bacterium
AATGAGGATGCAGAAAGAAAAATCTTCGGAAAAAAAGAATATATTTCATGAAATGAAATTAACTGTCCGGGACATTGCTTTAATCGGAATGATGATTGCTATTTTAGAGGTTTGCAAAAGAATGTTGGATTTTTTACCTAACATTGAACTGATAACCTTTTGGATTATTATGTTCACCCTCTTTCTTGGAAAAAAGGCAATCTACGGAGTACTGGGGTTTGTGCTAATTGAGGGAATGATTTTCGGCTTTCATGTATGGTGGATTATGTATCTTTATCTATGGCCGTCACTTGTGCTTGTGGCCCTAATCTTCCGAAAGAACGAATCCGGTATTTTATGGGCAGTGATTTCCGGTATTTTTGGTTTGCTGTTTGGCTTGGCAGGTAGCATTCCCTATATTTTTATCGGTGCCGTGGACGGTGGAATTTCCGGTGGTCTTTATATGGCATTTACATGGTGGATTGCGGGAATACCATGGGACTTGATTCACGGGATTGTTAATTTTGCGATTATGCTGGTGCTGTATAAGCCGGTCAGGGCCGTTATGAAGAAAGTGGAAAAATCGTTATATCAATAAAAAACGAAGGAGAGGTTTAATCCTCTTCTTCGTTTTTTGTTGATTTTTGTAGTGAGAAAATAAATTCTGTGCCGACTCCCTCCGTACTGATGACATTGATATGTTCACCATGGGAAGCAATAATTTCTTTTGCGATGGAAAGTCCGAGACCGGTTCCTTTTTTATCCTTGCCGCGGGATAAATCCGATTTGTAGAAACGATCCCAAATCATTTTCAAATCATCCTTGGGAATACCGATACCGGTATCTTTCACGGATACGAACAATTTATTTTTCTTTTCTGATGTTTCAATGGTAATGACCGAATCATGGTGACTGAACTTAATGGCGTTATCTAAGAGGTTATATAAAACCTGTTGGATTTTTCCCATGTCTGCGGAAACATACATTTCTTCGCAGGTGAGAACCAATGCGATGGCAATTGTTTTTTTGCGGCAGGTACCTTCAAAGGAAGCGGCAGTATTTCGGATAACCTGATTAATGTCGAAGTCTGTTTTATCTAAAAGCATTCCTTTTGTATTCAGGTTGTTAAGAGTAAGCAGACTGTTGGTCAATTTTGTCAGGCGGTCTGTCTCGTTTAAGACTATGTTTAGATATTTCTCGTGTAACTGAGGCGGTATGGTTCCGTCAATCATGGCTTCCAGATATCCCCGGATGGAGGTCAATGGAGACCGGAAGTCGTGAGAAACATTCGCTACAAATTTCTTTTGGTCATCTTCCGCACGAGCCATTTCGCTTGCCATGTAAGAAAGACAGGCGGCCAAATAGCCGATTTCATCGTCGCTGTCTACCTGAAACTCATAATGCATATTTCCGGAGGCATATTGTTCCGTTGCATAAGTGATTTTCCGAAGCGGAACATAAACCATCTCCGTAAAGAAAATCAGGATGATAAGTGATAACAAATAAATGATAACGGCAGTGATAAAAGCAATGTTTTGAATGTCAGCGATAGAATCTTCTATCTCATCCAAAGGCAGGTGTATCACCACGTAGCCTTTTACCTTATAATCAGTGGTAATCGGCGCCAAAACATTCAGCATGTCTTCCTCATAAGAATCAAAAAAGGTACCGATGTTATAGTAGGAGCCGGCAGTTACCGTTGGATCAAAATCCGAAATAATGATTTCATCCTCCAGGTTGAGCGGTGTGGAGGTATTTAAAATCATACGACCGGAAGGATTAACAACCCAAATTTCTGCATTTAGATAAACAGAAAGCATGTCAAGTTGTTCCTTAACTACTTCAATAGATGTTTCGTTGGTGTAAAGCCCTGCCGCACTGTTTTCAGCAATGAGAGTTGCTTCATTGTAGAGAGCACTGGCACGGTCACGCACCAGTTGCTCTTTTGTCAGGTTAGGGACAAAGTAATTTACCACAATCAAGGCAAAGATGCCGAAAATGAAATAAGCAAGTATGAATTTTAAGTATAAGGTTTTTCTCATTATACGGCTCCCTTCCTCATTTATCTTGTCTCAAACTTATATCCGATACCCCAAATAGTAGAGATCTTCCAGGATTCATGATCTTTTATTTTTTCGCGGAGACGTTTAATGTGCACGTCTACCGTTCTGGTATCACCGATATATTCGTAGCCCCAGATTTGATCCAGAAGTTGCTCTCTGGTGAAGACATGATTGGGGGAAGATGCCAGAAAATATAAAAGTTCCAATTCTTTGGGAGGCATATCAACAGGAGTTCCCATATAAAGGACGGAATAATTGGTTTGATTGATTATCAAATCAGGATATTCCACACACTTATCCTTTGCAGTTTCAGGAACGAAAACTGCGGGTTTGTAACGGCGCAGTACAGCCTTTACTCTTGCGACTAATTCCTTGGAGTCAAAAGGTTTTTCCATGTAGTCGTCCGCACCCAACTCCAAACCTAATACTTTATCAAAAATTTCCCCTTTTGCGGAGAGCATGATGATAGGCGTCTGGGATTTTGAGCGAATTTCGCGGCACACCTGATATCCGTCAATTCCCGGAAGCATTAAATCCAATAAAATCAGGTTGGGACTAAAACTTTCAAAGGCTTCCAGGGCGGACTCCCCGTCTTCCACAATTAAAGTCTCAAAGCACTCTTTTGTTAAGTAGAGAGAAATCAACTCTGCAATATTACTGTCGTCGTCTACGATTAAGATTTTTTGCTTGCTAACCATTTTGTCCTCCTATTTAAAAGTTACAATTGTGACACCTGCGTCACCTTCGCCGTACTCGCCAAGGCGATATTCTTTTACGTATTTTAATCGCTTCAAATGATTGTGGACCGCTGTCCGAAGGGCACCGGTACCCTTTCCGTGAACAACGCGAACGTTATTTAAGTGGGCAAGGTATGCATCGTCCAAATATTTGTCCAAAGCGGCAATTGCCTCATCGGTTGTTTTGCCTAAAAGATTTATTTCAGCGGAAATGCTCAGCGCCCTACTCATATTCATTTTTCCGGATCCGCCTTTGGAGGAAGTAAATCCGGCAGAGGGGAGAGCATCATCATTAATGAATACTAAATCATTTACATTTACTTGGGAGCGGATAATACCGCATTGTACAAAAAGGTTACCCTTTGCATCAGGTAATGTGCTGACAGTGCCCTTTAATCCCATGGAAAGAATTTTTACGCTGTCGCCCTTCTTTAATTTTTGGGGGTCGAGAGCTTTCTTGGGAGCAGGCTCTGTTTTCAGCGTGATTTTTGAGTTCTTTTCATCAATCTTTTCGCGGAGCTTCTGGCGTTTTTTCTCTAACTCTTTGATATCGCTTCCGGTTCCAACCTTATTAAAGTCACGGATAGTCTCATCTGCCACATCTTTGGCGTCCTGCAAAATTTGTCTTGCCTGTTCGTTGGCCTCCCGCAGGATGCGCTCCTTCGCATTATCGATTTTCTCGTTTTTCGCCTTCAATTGGCTTTCCAAAGTCTTGATTCTTTCTTTGTAGGCAGCAATTTCCTTGTGTTCTTTTTCAATTGTGAGGCGGCTTGATTCCAGATTGGCAATCACATCTTCAAAACTTTCATCTTCCTTGCTTATCTGTTCCTTTGCCGCAGAGATAATTTCATCGGGTAATCCTAACTTGGAGGAGATGGCAAAGGCATTACTCTTTCCGGGAATACCGATTAACAGGCGGTAAGTAGGACGCAATGTCTCCACGTCAAATTCACAGCAGGCATTTTCCACGAAAGAAGTGGAAAGAGCATAGAGTTTCAACTCACTGTAATGTGTGGTAGCCATGGTACGGATTCCTCTGTCATGCAGATGATTAAGGATTGCAATGGCCAGAGCAGCACCTTCGGTAGGGTCTGTTCCCGCACCAAGTTCATCGAAAAGACAGAGAGAATTCTCGTTGGCATTTGCCAAAATAGAGACAATGCTGGTCATGTGGGAAGAGAAAGTACTAAGGCTTTGTTCAATACTTTGCTCGTCGCCGATATCCGCATAAACTTCCTCAAAAACAGACAGCTCAGAACGGTCCAAGGCAGGAATGTGCAGACCGGCCTGTCCCAGAAGGGTAAACAGTCCCACCGTTTTTAAGGAAACGGTTTTTCCTCCGGTGTTGGGACCGGTAACAATAAGTAAGTCAAAATCTTTTCCCAACTGAATGTCGATAGGAACTACTTTCTTTTTGTCCAGGAGCGGGTGTCTGCCCTTACGGATATGGATGTAGTGGTCAGTGTTAAAAACAGGTCTGGTTGCATTCTGATCCAAAGCCAGCTTTGCCTTGGCAAATACAAAGTCCAAATGAGTCATGGTTTTCTGGTTAATAGCCAGTTCTTCCGTATGTTCACCGGCCATTGCACTTAATGTGGCAAGTATGATTTCTATTTCCTGTTGCTCCTTCAGGGCCAACTCCTTCAATTGATTGTTCAAGGCAACAATGGCAGCCGGTTCGATAAAGTAAGTGGAGCCGGTGGAAGATTGGTCGTGAACCATACCGGAAACCTGACTCTTGTATTCTGCTTTTACAGGAATGCAATAGCGGTTGTCACGCATGGTAATAACGGCATCTTGCAAATAGTTGCGGTAGGAACCGTTTACCATGGAAATTAATTGATTATGGATTTTCTCTCCGGTGAGAGTAATTTGTCTGCGGATGCTTTTTAAGGCAGGACTTGCATCGTCGGCAATCTCTTCTTCGGAAAGAATACAACGACGGATTTCGTTTGCTACCTGTGTCAGGGGAGAAAGGGCATCGAAAAAGGCATCCAGACTGTCGGAGGGAGTCTCTTCTTTGTCTTTTCTTCCATAGGTTTTAATTCGGTTGACATTGTCCAGAAGAGCGGCAATGCGGAGAAGTTCCGGTGCAGAAAGGGTACTGCCGATTTCCAAAGTGCGGATAGCAAAGCCCAAATCTTTGTTGCCGCCAAAGGAGGTGCTTCCACAGCGAAACAGTCGGGCAAGGGCATCCGCAGTCTCCGTTTGGGCGTTGTTTATTTCCTCCAAATCTATGCCGGGAACTAAAGCTGCGCATAATTTCTTTGCAGGCTCGGAGTCAGCTTTTTCCGTTAAAAAACCAATAATTTTATTATATTCCAGTGTTCGTAAAACTTTTTCATTCATGCTAGTTACCTCTTTAAAAAAGGAAAATCTGTCGCTATAACAAAAAGAGGATATGGAGATATCCTCTTTAAAATGGCAAAACAATACCTGCCCATCAGGCCTTTGTAACTTCTTCTATCAGGCCGATAATGGTTGAGATAGCATCTTTCTGCTGACTTTGTTTCATTGTGTCAATAAACTCATGTTTGGAGCAGTAAAGTTCCTGAACCTTTTCTATTAAAAGATTTTCCGTCAGGTAATCTTCGTCTATAACAATGGAAAATCCCTGTGACTCAAATGATTTTGCATTTAACAACTGATCTCCACGGCTGCTTGCAGCGGGGAGGGGAATCAGAATGTTAGGTTTGTGAAGTGCCAGCAGTTCGCAGATTGCGTTTGCTCCCGCGCGGGAGATTACAATGTCTGCCATGGCAAAAATATCCTTTAATTCGCTTTTTAAGTATTCAAATTGTTTGTAGCCTTCCACCTTCAGAAGAAGGTTATCAACCTTGTCTTTTCCGCACAGGTGTACAACCTGGAAATCTGTCAGAAGTTTCGGAAGTGCCTGGCGAACAGCCTGATTAACGCTGGTGGCACCCTGACTTCCGCCGATTACCATAATAACCGGCTTGCCGGAAGTAAAGCCGCACATATCAAGAGCGGCAATTTTATTTCCCTGTGCCAATTCCCTACGGATGGGTGAGCCGGTGAGAACTGCTTTTCCCTCCGGAAGAAGGGCAAGTGTCTCCGGAAAATTGCAACATACCTTATCGGCAACGGGAATGCAAAGTTTATTTGCCAATCCCGGGGTCATGTCAGACTCGTGAATGATGCAGGGTATTTTCAATGATGCGGCTGCACGGACAACAGGAACACTGACAAAACCGCCCTTTGAAAAAACCACATCCGGTTTCAGTTCTTTCAGAATTTTTCTGGCTTCACTATATCCTTTGATAACGCGGAAAGGATCGGAAAAATTCTTGGGATCAAAATATCTACGGAATTTACCTGTAGAAATGCCGTAGTAGGGGATATCAAAATCTGCAATCAGTTTTTTCTCGATTCCGTCATAGGAGCCCATATAATGGACTTCGTAGCCAAGTTCCTGTAAGGTCGGGAGTAAAGCAATATTAGGTGTTACGTGTCCGGCCGTTCCACCGCCGGTTAAGACAATTTTTTTCAAATTTCCACCCTCCGGGTTAAGTTTGTCAAAGATTAGTTAGCGATGCTTTCCAGAGCTCTGGCCAACTGGTCAGGGCAGGAAGTTGCTTTGTCTCTGCAACGGATTCCTTTTAATCTGGAGATTGCTTCATCAACTTTCATTCCTTTAACAAGTGCGCTGACTCCCTGCAGATTTCCGTGACATCCGCCTGTAAATTTAACAGACTGGATTACCCCGTTTTCTACCTCTATATCAATTAACTGGGAGCAGACGCCCTGTGTCTTATATGTCATAATTTATTCCTCCAATATGTATATATATTTCAACTTAGGATTATAGCAGAAAAATGCGGTAAGTGCCAGTATTTTGCGATGAAAAAATGTTGAGAAGGCAATATTTCCTCCATATAATTAAAGTTATCCCCCAAATGGGTTTAAGTGGAAAGGTGGAAAAAGTATGTTTCAGGTTTTTGAACAGGAAAAGTGGATAACTTTTGGGATGGTGGAATCCGATTATTACTATCATACCACAAAAAG
>CAYRLN010000021.1:0-233 GCA_964425065.1 uncultured Lachnospiraceae bacterium
AATCATATCAGCAGGGATACCTGTACCGCCGTGGAGAACCAGAGGAAGGTCACCTGTCTGCTCCTGTACTGCTGCCAGAGTTTCGAAACTAAGTCCTGCCCAGTTTTCGGGATATTTTCCATGAATGTTACCGATACCTGCTGCCAGGAAATCTACGCCAAGGTCAGCGATTGCTTTACATTCCATAGGATCGGCACATTCGCCTGCGCCTACAACACCGTCTTCTTCACCGC
>CAYRLN010000021.1:243-10810 GCA_964425065.1 uncultured Lachnospiraceae bacterium
GAACCAACTTCCGCTTCGATGGAAAGTCCTTTTGCATGAGCTGCTGCAACCAATTCTGTGGTTTTTGCAACGTTCTCTTCGATGGGATAGTGGGAACCGTCAAACATTACGGAAGAGAAACCTGCTTCGATACATTTGTAGCAGTGATCATAGCTACCATGATCCAAATGAAGTGCTACGGGAACAGTAATGTTCTGGTCTTTGATCAGACCGTTTACCATACCTACTACCACATCATAACCACCCATATATTTTCCTGCACCTTCAGATACACCAAGGATAACAGGGGAGTTCAGTTCCTGGGCTGTAAGCAGAATCGCCTTTGTCCACTCAAGGTTGTTGATGTTAAACTGACCAACTGCGTAGTGGCCTGCTTTTGCTTTTTTAAGCATTTCTGTTGCTGATACTAACATTTCTATTTCCTCCATTTTTCATAATGATTTGTTTGCTAAATCTCGACTGTACCATTTTAACCCATTTCTTTAAAAAAGGGAATAGTGTTTGTTAAAATTTTATCTATTTTTTTATTTTTTATGCCTCGAAATCCTCTTTGACGCGTATCGGAAAGGCTTTTTTGTAATTCTTTATTGTAATTTCCCGGTGTTCTCCACCGTATTCACCATCTAAAGTCCATGCCACCAGCTCTTTGGATTCCGCTTTAAGGAATGATGTTTTAAAACAGTGAACCATTTTGCTCTCCAATTTCCTGTCCGCCAACGCAGCAATGATTTCATTTAATTCTATAGGATTCGTAGGACGTTCTATTAGTGTAACCTCAAATTCTCCGTCATTTAGCTCCACATCCTTTCCCGCAATCCCTTTGAAGCCTCCAACGGACATGGAATTGGTAACCATCCCGTAAATAAAATCTCCTTCGATAATTTCATCATCATAGGCAAATCTCATAGGATAGGATTTGATGGAAGATAAGCGTTTTATTCCTTCCAGAATATAAGCCATGTGGCCCAGTACATTTTTCATTTCCTGACCTGTACCATAAGACACCTCTGTAAAAAGACCAAAGGCGGCTATGTAAACGAACACGTCTTTATTAAGGACACCCGCATCACAGGCAAAATCTTTCCCTTCCACCACGGTGCGCGCTGATTTTTTCATGTTCTTCGGGAGTTTGAGACTGTTTGCAAAATCATTTGTGCTACCCGCAGGAACATAACCGATGGGAAGGATTTCTCCACTTTCCAGCATACCGGTCACCACCTCGTCCAGCGTACCGTCTCCGCCACTGCAGACAATCATATCGAAACCTTTCTTGCGTTCCCTCACAGCGCGAATAGCATCTCCCTGACATTGTGTGGGATAGATTTCCACATTATAGCCACCTTTTACAAAGATATCCACTATATCTGACAAATAATTTTTTATTTGTGCTTTTCCCGCTTTCGGATTATAAATGAAAAACATGTTCTTCTCAGCCATAATTTAACCTCCCAAAAAGCAAAATGGGACCAACAAAGATTTTCTTTATTGGTCCCACCCTCATTCTCATTCAAAAATGTCTGTTTTTAAGATTCCTGTCCTCTTAAAAAACTTCCAACGCCGACCAGCGCCTGTTCTTCGTCGCTGCCCTCTGCTGCAACAACTACTTCATCGCCATTGTCTAATGTCAGGCTCATTACGCCCATAATGCTCTTAAGGTTTACTCTTTTTGCGTCAGCCTCAATGTAAAGACTGCTGTCGTATCTGTTCGCAACCTGAACAAGCATTGCTATGGGTCTTGCTTCCATGCCCTGGTCCATGTTAATAGTTACAGTTTCTTTCATCATAATATTTTCCTCCTCTACGTCCTTACCTTAACCTATCGGCAAGTTCGCTTAACTTTCGCAATCTGTGGTTCACACCGGATTTTCCCACCGGTGGATCAAGGTACTCTCCGAGTTCCTTTAAGGTAGCCTCCGGATATTCCAATCTGATTTCTGCTATCTCTCTCAGGTTGTCCGGAAGATTCTGAAAACCATATAAATCCCTGATAAGCACAATGTCTTCCAACTGTTTGTTCGCCGCGTTTACAGTCTTTGTAATATTTGCGGTTTCACAGTTCACTCTTCTGTTAACGGAATTTCTCATTTCCTTCAAAATCCGGAAATTTTCAAAATTCATCAGAGAAATATGGGCTTCCATAACTCCTAAAAGGTCCACAATTGCAGATCCTTCCTTAAGATATACAACAAAATATTTTTTGCGAAGCACAATCTTCGCATCGATGCCAAAACTTCTAATGACTTCCTGCAGCTGCAAAGCTTGGGGTTCGTTTACACACACAAACTCCATGTGATAACTTTTTTCCGGATCACTCATAGATCCGACACACAAAAAAGCTCCTCGTAAATACGCTCTCCGGCAACAGGAATTCTTAATGGTAAGAGGACTTACAGGCTCGTCTAAATCGCCAATTTTAGCGAAAAATCCCTGTTTTTCATCACCCTTCAAAACCATATCAGTTTCTATATTATAATTTTTTTTCAATAATGTAAAGCCTTTTCTTACAACGGTTTCATTTTCAGTCTGAAATCCAATCCGCAAACTACCATCGGAATTTTCTCCATATTGGCCGCAAAAATGCATCATTGCCGACAACTCCGCCAGTTGACAATGTCTGCCGGAACCAACGTGTTTTGCTAATTCTTCTCTTACATCACTGGAAAAAGACATTTTTTACTCCTAACGTACATCCCGGTGGAACAGTTTCATTCCATATCCACCTTGATTTTTCAGTCTCTCATTTAACTCGTTTGCCAACGTGACACTCCTGTGCTGGCCACCGGTACAACCGATTGCAATAACCAACTGATTTTTACCCTCTTTCACATAATTAGGTATCAGAAAGTTTATCATATCTGTCAACTTGTCCAAAAATTCCTTAGACTCTTCAAAAGACATTACATAGTCCCGCACTTCTTTGTCGTTTCCGGTTTTTGCCTTGAGTTCATCCAAATAAAAAGGATTCGGCAGAAAACGGACATCAAATACTAAATCCGCATCTGCGGGGATACCGTTCTTAAAGCCAAAGGACAATAAAGTTATCATGAGGCTATTATATTCCTCGTTCTCCACAAAGATTCTATGTAATTCACTATTTAATTCTCTGGTAAGCAAATTGGAAGTATCAATTACATAATCTGCATTTTTCCGGATTTTTTCCAGAACTTTTTTCTCTCGGTGCACGCCATCCTCCACTCTGCCTCCCTGGGCAAGGGGATGTACCCGCCTTGTCTCTTTATATCGTTTTATCAGCGCAGTTTCACTGGCATCCATAAAAAGGACCTCCAGTTTGCGTCCTTTTTCTTTCAGGTCACCGATAATTTGGGTTGCCTGTTCAAAGGATTGGTCTGCGCGGACATCCACACCCAGTGCAACCTTTGTAATCTCGCTTCCGGGAGTCGCAATCAAGTCCATAAAGGTCTCTATCAGGAACACGGGAAGGTTGTCTACACAGTAAAAGCCGGCATCTTCCAACATTTTAAGAGCCGTACTTTTTCCGCCGCCACTCATACCTGTCACAATCACAAATCTCATCTGCCTACTCCTTTCGATACAAAGGGGTGAGCTGTTAAAACTCACCCAACATAATTACTTCCGGTTCCAGTCTGACAGAAAACTGACGATACACTTCCTTCTGTACCTGCTCCATCAGGCATTTAATATCTGCCGCTGTGGCAGCACCGGTATTAATCACAAAACCGCAATGCTTTTCCGACACCTGCGCTCCCCCTACGGTAAAACCGCGAAGCCCCGCATCCATAATGAGTTTTCCCGCAAAATGCCCCTCCGGTCTCTTAAAGGTACTGCCTGCACTGGGATATTCCAAAGGCTGTTTCTCCCTGCGTCTCGCACCAAAGTCGTCCATTTTCCCTTTGATTTCTTCTTTCTCTCCCGGTTGTAAAAGAAAAGTACATTCCGTTACAACAAACTTCTGGTCTTTGATTGCACTTGTGCGATAACCGAATTCCATGGTTGCATTGTCCAAAGTAAGCAATTCGCCCTCTCCGTTTATCACAGTAACTTCATCCACAACCATTTTCATTTCGCCGTCGTATGCTCCGGCGTTCATAATCACACCGCCGCCTACGGTTCCGGGAATTCCGGCCGCAAATTCCAATCCCGTTAACCCATGCTCCATTGCCACTCTGGCAACTTTTGCAAGAGAAGCACCCGCCTGGGCCGTCACACGGTTCCCACAAACCGTTACCCGGCTCATGCTCTCCGCCAGTTTAATAATAATGCCTCTGTAACCCTTATCTCCCACCAGAACATTACTTCCATTCCCCAAAATATAATAGGGAATTTCTACTTTTGGGAGATAACGGAGCAATCTTTGCAGTTGCTCTGCCGAATCAATAAGTACAATTGCGTCCGCTTCCCCTCCCACACGGAAGGTAGTATGGTTTTTCAGCATTTCCCCATACTTTATATTTTCTGTAGGTACAAATCGCTGTAATGCTTCTTTCACTGACTGACTAATCATTTTTACCTCGCAATTTATATTTTCTCTATTTTACACTATCCAAAACCAGTTTCGCAGCACCGTAAATTCCGGCATCATTTCCAAGTGTTGCCAAAACAAACTGTGCATCCCTGCATCCGCGGAACGCATACTGCATATAGTAAGGTTTTACATATTCAAAGATAACCTCACCGGCCTTGGAAACTCCGCCGCCTACTACAAATGCCTGAGGATTCACCACCCCGGCAATCGCAGCCAAACCTTTTCCCAGATACTGTCCAAACTGTTCAGCCACCTCAATTGCCACTTTATCACCGAACTTCACGGAGTCAAATACCAGTTTGGCAGTCAAGTCTCCATTTCGCATTACACTGGCATCGTCATTTTTTTCGAGACGCTTTTTTGCCAGTCTCACAATACCTGTTGCAGAAGCATATTGTTCCAGGCAACCGATGTTATGGCATCCGCACTCGTCTGTTTCATTATCTTCCACATGGATATGTCCGATTTCACCGCCGGCACCTGTGGCTCCGGTAATCATCTTGCCGTTTGCAATGATACCGCCGCCCACACCGGTTCCCAGTGTTACCATAACCATGTCTTTGTAGCCTTTGCCACCACCCTGCCACATTTCACCAAGGGCTGCCACATTTGCATCATTTCCTGCCATAACAGGTAAATCAATATATTGTCTCATCACTTCGGGAATGCTGAAAACCGTATCCCAACCAAGATTTGCTGTCTTATAAATAACGCCCTCCGCATCAACAGGACCGGGGGCACCCAGACCAATTCCTGCCACTTCATCCAAAGCAATTTCTTCTGCTTCCATTTTCGCCTTTATACTGTTTGCAATGTCCGGCAGAATCTGCTCACCTTTATTTGCTGTAACCGTGGGAATTTCCCATTTGTCCAGCACGTTTCCGTTCATATCAAAAAGTCCCATTTTAACGGTAGTTCCGCCAAGGTCTACTCCAAAAATGTATTTATTCATCCTCTTCTTCCTCTCTTCTCTTTGCAAGGGAATTCTGTACGCGGGCATAGAGTTCCTGCGCCGCATTGTAACCCATCTTCTTCTGACGGTGATTAACCGCTGCCGATTCACAAATTACGGCAAGGTTACGTCCGGGACGGATGGGCAGGGTATGACAGACAATCTTGTTTCCCAGATATTCCGTGTATTCCTGTTCCAGTCCCAGGCGGTCATATTCTCTGTCTTTGTCCCACTCCTCCAAACGGATTACAAGGTCAACCTGCTGGGTATCTTTCACACTGGACGCACCAAACAGCGCTTTGACATCCACAATGCCGATACCGCGGAGCTCAATAAAGTGCTTAGTAATATCCGGCGCACTTCCTACCAAAGTCTCATCACTGACCTTGCGAAGCTCTACCACGTCATCCGTTACGAGACGGTGGCCTCTCTTAATCAATTCCAGTGCTGCCTCAGATTTACCGATACCGCTTTCACCGGTAATCAACACGCCTTCACCATATACATCCACCAGAACGCCATGTACGGAAATACAGGGAGCCAGTTTTACGTTTAACCACCTGATTGCCTCTGCTATAAAGGCGGAAGTTGTCATTTTCGTGGCAAGAATGGGTTTCCTATAATTTTTTGCCACTTCCATGAAAATTTCATCCGGTTTCAAATCACGGCTGAAAATAATGCAGGGTACATCATAGGACAAGAGTTTATCATATTTTTCTCTTTTTTCCGCATCACTCATGCCTTCCATATATGTGTATTCCACAAATCCGATAACCTGAACACGGGTTGCATCAAAATGCTCAAAATATCCGGTGAGCTGAAGCGCCGGTCTGTTGATATCAGACTGGGTAATTTTAATGCCCTTCAATTCAATTTCCGGTGTCAGATTTTCCAGTTTCATTTTGCTAATCAGGTCTACTAACTTTACACTTGCCATATCCGTATCCTCTCTGTCACTTTTTTGCGTTTTCCGCATTTATTCTTACCGGTTCCATCACCGGCTCATTGGTTTCATTTTAACACACCCATGAAAACATGTGAACCAAATTATTGTTTCTCTTTCCGAAAAAAAGCATAAATCTCTTCTGCCACATTTTGGGTAATTTCCGGCACCTGCAAAAGTTCAGTAACCTCTGCGTCACGAATCTCTTCTATGGATTTAAAATGACGCATTAACGCTTTTCTTCTGGCGGGGCCGACTCCCGGTATGTCATCCAGCACCGATTTCACCTGCCCTTTGCTGCGCAGGGATCTGTGGTATTCAATGGCAAATCTGTGGGCCTCATCCTGAATACGGGTAATCAGTTTAAACCCTTCCGAATGCGTATCTATGGCTATTTCCTCATTTTGGTAATACAGCCCTCTGGTCCGGTGATTGTCGTCCTTTACCATGCCGCAGACAGGAATGTCAATGTGGAGTTCATTTAAAACTTCCAATGCAATGTTTACCTGTCCCTTTCCACCGTCCATCAGAAGCAAATCCGGAAACTTGGTAAAACTGCCAAATTCCGTCTCCAAATCCTTGTCATCCAGGCTTTTTGCCTCCTCCATACCATGGAGGAACCGCCTTGTGAGAACCTCTCTCATGCAGGCATAATCGTCGGGACCGGATACCGTGCGGATTTTAAATTTACGGTAATCACTGCGCTTGGGCTTTCCTTTCTCGTACACTACCATGGAACCAACGTTCTCGAACCCGCTGATATTCGATATATCAAAGGCTTCCATGCGATTTACGTTCGGCAGTCCCAGCAAGGTTGCAATTTCTTTTACCGCTCCGATGGTTCTTCCTTCCTCCCGTTTCATTTTTTCTCTGTCCTGGGTAAGAATCAGAGACGCATTTTTTGCCGCCAATTCAAGCAGTTTCTCTTTGCTTCCTTTCTTAGGTACTCGGATATAGACACGGTTTCCCCGCTTACTGCCAAGCCATTTTTCCAGAAGTTCCATGTCTTCCACTTCATACTGAATCATCAACTCTTTGGGGATAAACGGGGTTCCTGCATAAAACTGCTTAATAAACTCACCTAATATTTCTTCTTTGGGCACTCCTGACACATGTGTCATATAAAAATGTTCCCTGCCGATTAATTTTCCGTCACGGATAAAGAAAATCTGGACCACTGCATCCGTATCATCTTTAGACAGGGCAATAATATCTTTATCCTCGCCCACGCCCTCATTGATTTTTTGTTTCTGGGAAACCGCCTTCACGCTGTTGTATAAATCACGGTACTTTGCCGCATCCTCAAACTCTAAATTTTCTGCTGCCTGTTTCATTTTTGTTTCCAAATCTTTCAGCAGACTGCCATAATTTCCGCTTAAGAATTCCAGTGCCCCTTCCACCTGCTGCCGGTACTGTTCCTTGCTGACATTCCCCTGACAGGGCGCCAGGCACTGTTTAATATGATAGTTCAAACAAGGTCTGTCCAAACCGATGTCCCTGGGCAACGTTCTGTTACAGGTACGCAGCTGGTAAAGTTTATTGAGCAAATCGATAGTATCTTTCACGGCACCTGCACTGGTGTAGGGACCAAAATATTTTGCACGGTCTTTTTTCATTTCCCTGGCAAACAAAATACGGGGAAAATCCTCCCCTACCGTCACTTTAATATAGGGATATGTCTTATCGTCCTTGAGCAGAGTGTTATATTTAGGAGAATGTTCTTTAATCAGATTGTTTTCCAGAACCAGAGCTTCCAGTTCAGAATCCGTTACAATATATTCAAACCGGTCTATCAAAGTCACCATCTTATCTATAGCGGGTCCTCTGCCTATGTTGGCACGGAAATAAGACCTCACTCTGTTATGCAAATTGATTGCCTTTCCCACATAAAGAATGGTGTCTTTTTTGTCACGCATTATATAGACCCCCGGTTTATTCGGGAGTTTTTTCAATTCTTCCTCAAAATTGAAGGACATGGGTACCTCCTATCAAATTCGCCTGCTGTTCTTCTGCACTGTCCCCATTATATCACAGCCATAAATCAAAATAATACACAAATCTCATCAAATAATTAATGCTTTTTTATTAGTGTCTTTATGTTATCATTTGTTTACTATCTCATATATAGTTAGGGAGGTTACTATGAAGAAAACAAAATTATTATCCTTACTTCTTTCCCTCGCCCTGACGGTTGGTTGTCTTTCCGGCTGTGGCAGCGAGAAGGAAGTTACCGGCACGGATCCTGAATCACAGGTTCAGCAAACCGTAGGCGATGAGCAAACGGATTCCCTTGACACCGTGGTTGCGGAAGAAGAGGTCCCTGATAAGGTTCTTCACAAATCCGCAAACGGAATCGACACCTATGACAATGGTTATATGCGTCCCAACCTTACATCCCTTGATCTTGTAAAACTCATGGGTAACGGAACGAACCTTGGTAACACAATGGAAGCATGTAACACCAACGAGGGGCGTACCACAGACCGCATCTCATACTATGAAACCATGTGGGGACAGCCTGTCACAACCCAGGAAATGATAGACGGCATGAAAGCTGCCGGTTTTGATACTCTCCGGGTTCCGGTTGCCTGGATGACAAACGGAACTGATTTATACTTTAACGGAGAATATACTATCTATGATGATTATTTAAATCGTGTGGAAGAAATCATCAATTATGCACTGAATGCAGGAATGTATGTCATTATCAATGACCACTGGGACGGCGGTTGGCTTGGTATGTTCGGCTCTAAAGATCCCGAGACACGTGAACTGGCCATGACCATGTATAAATCCATGTGGACACAGATTGCGGAACGCTATAAGGAATACTCCGATTATCTCATCTTTGAGGGTGCCAACGAAGAACTGGGCAACTCTCTCAATGACAGAAGATTCTGTAGTGATTCCGGTTCTCTTTCAGAGGACGAACTCTATGAAGTTGCGAATCAGATTAACCAGGCCTTTGTCGACACAGTACGTGCAACCGGCGGAAATAACGAAAAGCGCTTTCTTTTAATCCCCGGTATTAATACCAACATTGCAAACACTTGTGATGACCGTTTCGTTATGCCCAAGGATGAAGCAAACAGACTCCTGATTTCTGTCCATTATTATGATCCCTGGAGTTACTGCGGCGACGGAACCAGTACCGTGAAGTGGGGAACCAAAAATGATTTGACCAGTATGTACGAGTCTCTCTCTGCCATGACTAAATTTTCAGATATGGGTTACGGCGTGGTAATCGGCGAATATGGTGTTCTTCAAAACGAAGATGGTTCTTTAAGAGAAAATCTCACCACCTACCACACCTTCTTCCTTGACCTCTGCGATACTTTCGGCTACACTTCCTGCCTCTGGGATTGCAGCGGTTTCTACAAACGCAGTCAGTTGAAGATGGTCCGCGACGATTTTGCCGCAGTTTATGAAAACCGCAACTATGCAGCAGAAGCGGCTCTCAGTGCCGATGAAGTGAAAGAAAATGCAAAGAAGAGCCTGAACAGTCTCTATGACGCCGCTCCGGACACCTTCCGCGAAGATGCCATTGTGGTAGAAGAAGATTCCTCACTGGCATGGATTATGTGGAACGGTGGCGGTCTTACATACAGCGTAGGTGACACTTATAATCCGGATGATATGTCGGACGGTATTGTTCCCACAGATGTACTTATCACCGGAGAAGGCACTTATACAGTGAGCCTTGATTTCACCGGAACTTCCAACGGTTGCTCTAACAGCCTTACCTTTGCCGCACTTGCAATCGCAAACGGCGAGATTCTCTATCCCGGCTATTGCATCACCATTAAGGAAGTACTTATCAATGGGGAACCTTACACACTTACCGGAAGACCTTACACCACTTCGGATGATGGTATTTGTACCCGCGTAAACCTCTACAACGCTTGGGTTTCCAAAATACCGGCTGAGGCACGTAATGCCAAGGGAGGCGTCCTGTATGTATCTCCTTGTATCGTAGACCCCGCATCTGATGAGATTGGTAATCTTCAAACCATCTCCATCACTTTCCTGTATGAGCCCGGTCCTCAATAGATGATTTGACCTGTAAAATAAAATGTAAAAAATAAAGGCTGCCGCTTTTCCAGTTATATTGATTGTGATATGTACCCTCTTTACTGGACTAACCAGTAAGGAGGGTATTTTTATGCGT
>CAYRLN010000022.1:0-10563 GCA_964425065.1 uncultured Lachnospiraceae bacterium
GTCATAAAAGCTCACAATACGGGCTATTTCTTCATCTGACTTTTCATCCAAAAGTGCCCTGTAAAGTTCTCCTGCCTCACAGGCACTTCCCACAATCAGCCCCTCTCTCAATTTCATAATGAGACTCTTGGGAATACGGGGATGACGGCTGTAATAGGTCAGATGGGAATCGGAAACCAACCGGTATAAATTGATTCTTCCCAAATCGTTTTTCGCCAAAATAATACAGTGATAACTGGGCATTTTTTTGATTGCCTCAGGATTGGACGCCCCCCGGGCATTAATTTCTGCCAGCGTATTTACGCCCTCTTCCAAAAGCATCTTTTGGAACTTTAGGAAAATTTCCGCGGTACACTCTGCGTCATCTACGGCACGGTGATGATTCTCCAGGGAAATCCCCAAAGTCTTGGCAACCGCGTCCAAAGTATGCTTCGCCTGATTGGGAAGTAACATACGGGACACTCCCACGGTATCTATGTAAGTAAAATCCTCCGCATAGCCCAGCCGTTTCATGTTTTCTTTGATAAAACTCATATCAAAGTTGGCATTATGCGCCACAAGAACACATCCGCTGCAAAACTCCAGAAACTCCGGCAAAATCACATCGATGGTGGCTGCATCCATCACCATACTGTCATTGATACCGGTAAGTTTCTCTATCTCAAAAGGAATGGGGACCTCCGGATTCACAAAAACAGAGTATCTGTCTACAATCTGTCCCCCGGAAACCTTTACCGCACCGATTTCAATAATCTTATTTTTGATTGGGGAAAATCCGGTTGTCTCGATATCGAATACAACATAGGTCTCCTCCTCGAGCCTTTGCCCTTTGTCCCGGCACACAATATCCCTGAGATCATCTACGATATAAGCTTCCACACCATAAATAATCTTAAAGAAATCCTGTTTATCGGGGTTGGGATCCCCGGCTTCCTTTCTCTTACTCTTCTCTTCCTTCCACAAATCATCCCAGACATGGCCGGCATCAGTAAAGGCCTGTACCACACCGTGGTCGGTAATGGCAATGGCTTTATGTCCCCATTTATAAGCACGCTTTACAATATCCTTTGCCTCTGAGACACCGTCCATATCGCTCATCTTTGTGTGACAGTGCAATTCCACTCTCTTGTGCACTGCCGTATCCATACGGCTCACCGTAAAATCAGGGATTTTTTTAATGCCAGCAATGGACTGGATTGTCAGCTCATGGTCAAACTTGTCCATCATGCTGATTCCTTTTATCTTTAGGAAAGCACCTTTTTTGATTCCTTCCGTCAGTTCTGCCACATTCTCATTTTTGGCAAACATTTTTACCGTCATGGTATCGGTAAAATCAGTGATATTAAATATCAAAATCGTTTTTTCATTTTTAATTTCTCTTTTATCCAGGCTCAACACTTTCCCACGGATGACTACTTCTCCGATTTCGCCGATAATATCCTCGATTTTCATGGCTTCCTCTTCGATATCGCTTCCGTAAATCACATCCGGATTATCCGAGCGTTTCAGTTTGCCACCGAAGTTGCCGCCTCCGTTTCTGCCCTTCCACTCCTTTTTGGGCGCAAAACCGCCACCTTTCGCCGGAGCTTTTGCAGGTATTTTTCCGCCTTCTGCCGCCTTTGTGCCCACGGCCTTTTTCGCATGTTCTACACCTGCCTGCTGCGAATCATCCTTACTTTCACCACCCTCGTGGTCTTCCTCCGACTTCCCTTTCACTCTGTCATAAATTTCCGCCACTTGCATTGAAATCATACGGTCATCATCGGCGGATGACAAACCTTCCTCCTGCTCCACGTATTCCATCCGGATGGATGCAGGAATGCCGCAGCGTTCACAAATAATCTTTTCCAGTATGCGGAGCAATTCCTCCTCCGTACCTCTTGAGAGCACACTATCCCTTGCGGTAATCCGCATCTTACCGCTCTCCGGATACGTGACATCACTGTTTTTAAAGGTACTGTACATAATGTGGTTGTATTCCTTCAACTCGGTAAGAATACTCTCGCCGTATATCTCCATCAAATTTTCCAATGTATATTGGGAAGACAAACGAAAATGCTCATATATCTTTACTTCAATATTGATATTGGGAAAAAGTTGTTTTTTGATTTCCTCTTCCACACGGAAAATATCATGTTTTTGAATCAACCTGTCACTGCTGATATAGATGCGCAGAAAATCCTTTCTGGACGTGGAAGACACTTTCTCCACAGTAGTCTGTTCCATCAAATCATGCAGTTTTTTATCCAGTTTTAAGGATGGAAATACTTCAAAATACGGTTTAGACATTTACTCACTCCAATGATCCAATTCTTCTTTCAGTACAGCTAAAAGTTCCTGCTCGGGAACTTTTCTTATTATCTCGCCCTTTTTAATCAAAAGACCTTCTCCGGTTCCTCCGGCAATTCCGATATCCGCTTCCTTTTCTTCACCGGGGCCGTTCACCGCACACCCCATAACGGCAACCTTAATATCCAGAGGATAATCTGCCACCATCTCTTCCACTTTTGTGGCAAGGCCGATTAAATCTATTTTTGTTCTGCCACAGGTAGGGCAGGAAACCACTTCGATACCGCCCTTCCTAAGTCCCAGCGTGCGAAGTATCAGTTTGGCGGTTTTTATTTCTTCCACCGGGTCTCCGCTTAAAGACACGCGGATGGTGTCACCGATACCCTGTCCTAAAATCATGCCAAGTCCCAGGGATGACTTAATATTTCCGGACCAAACCGTACCGGATTCCGTGATTCCTACATGCAAAGGGTACAAGGTCTGTTTTGCCAGTACTTCATGAGCCCTCACGCACATTAAAACGTCCGAGGATTTGATACTGATGACCAGATTGTCATACCCCAAATCTTCTATCATTGCGACCTTGTCAAGGGCACTCTCCACGATTCCTTCCGCCGTTACACCACCATATTTTTCCACCAGTTGTTTCTCCAGGGAACCGCTGTTCACACCCACACGGATGGGAATGTTTCTCTCTTTTGCCACATCCACAACCGCTTTTACCTTATCCGGTCCGCCAATGTTACCGGGATTGATGCGTATTTTGTCCGCACCGTTCTCCATGGCTGCAATGGCCATTTTATAATCAAAGTGAATATCCGCAACCAGCGGAATATGAATTTGTTTTTTAATCTCCGCAAGTGCCTTTGCTGCCTCCATATTCGGCACCGTACAACGGATAATCTCACAACCGGCCGCTTCCAGGCGCAAAATCTGTTCCACCGTAGCTGTCACATTTTCCGTCGGTGTGTTTGTCATAGACTGAATCAATATGGGATTTCCGCCTCCGATTTTTTTGTCTCCGATGCGGACCACCTTTGTGCTTTCTCTATGCATAAGCTTCACCACGCCTTTCTGATTTTCATAAAAAATGCATTTCACCACCCCAAAATGCTTCTATTCTATTGTATGAAATACACCGTGTTTTTTCAATGGGCAATATGAACGATTCTTTATTTCCTATCATTTTCTATCCCTTTTTCGCATAATAGCATCCGCCTATGTTTTCTGCCCTGTCCAGTAAGACCAGATTGGTAAGCATTCCCATCATTTCCTGCATGGTAATCTCCCCCATGCCCTTTTTCGAAACCATCTGAATATAAAGTTGTTCTATGGAAACCGGCTCATAATCCAAAAGTTTCCATAAAACATATTCCCGCTCTCCAAGCTGCCTTTTTGCCAGCACATCCGCCACATCCGGTGCCGTTTTTCCCGTCTCCCCGCTGCCATTTTGCAGTTCCAAAATTCCGCTTTTTGAGAAAAAATCCTCCACCGACAAAAAAATTCCTGCACCCTGACCAATCAGTTTATTACATCCTTCACTGAGTTTGTCCGTAACCCTGCCCGGCACGCAATATATCTCGCGCCCCTGTTCCAGTGCCATGTCCACGGTAATCAGAGTGCCGCTTTTCTGCTTCGCCTCCACCACGACTACCACGTCAGAAAGTCCGCTGATGATACGGTTTCGCGGCGGAAACCTATCCGGTCTTGGAGGGCTCCCCACAGGGTACTCCGACAATATACCGCCTTTTTCCATCAATTGTCCGTACAGTCCCCGGTTGGAAGAAGGGTAACACACATCCACCCCGCTTCCCAACACTGCAAAACTTTTTCCTCCTGCATTTATTGCTGCCTGTTGCCCGATTCCGTCAATCCCCTTTGCCATGCCGCTCACAACCTGAACCCCGGCCATTGCCAGTTCCTTTCCCAGCAGGGATGCCATATGGGCACCATAAACGGAACAATTTCTTGCCCCTACAATTGCCACGGTTTTTTTATTGTGGTCCGGCAGTTCTCCAAGCAAATAAAGCCCAAACGGGGCATCCGGAACTTCCTTCAGTTTGGCCGGATATTCCGGCGACTGTAAGCATACAAAAGTAATTCCCTTTCTTTCCAGTTTTTCAAATTCTTCTCCGGCATTTCCCCTGTTTTTTGCTTCCTCCAGGCCCGCTGCTTTCTTTTCTCCCAGCAGGTTTTCTATGTCCTTTGTTTTTGCTGCATATATTCTTTCACAATCTCCGAAGTGCTCCAATAAAATCCCCAAGTCTTTGCTTTTCATCCCGGGAATCTGATGAAGAAAATTTGCAAAAGGTAACTGCCTCTCCTTTTCTGTCTCTGTCTCCCAAATTCTCATGTTTTACACCCTCTTTTTCCAATATTTTTCATCCGCCATGCGATAACAAACCGCTTCCGACAGATGGGCCTGCCCGATTTTCTCACAACCGTCTAAGTCTGCGATTGTTCTGGCCACTTTTAAAACTCTGTGATACCCGCGGACACTGATTCCTCCTTTGGCTAAAAGCGTGTCCAGCATTTGTTCCTCCTGCGCCCCAATCCTGCAATACTTTCCCATGTCACCGGGACGTATCTCACTGTTAAAGCGGTAATCACTTCCTTTAAACCGTGCATCCTGCATCTCTCTTGCCAGTTGGACCTGCCTTCCCATCGTCTCACTGGATGACCCTTTTTGCTCCCTGCCAAGGCGGAAAACGTCAATTTCCGGAGCCTCCACGCAAAGATCCAATCTGTCCAGAATCGGGCCCGAGACATGTCCCAAATACCTGCGGACCTCCGTTTCGCTGCAGGTACACTTATTGGGATTCGGATAATGGCCGCAGGGACAGGGATTCATCGCCGCCACAAGCATAAAATCTGCCGGATACCGGTAACTCCCGTAACTGCGGGACACCACCACTTTCTTTTCCTCCAAAGGCTGCCTGAGCACATCCAGGATCTGCCTTGGAAATTCCGGAAACTCATCCAGGAACAAAACGCCCCTGTGTGCCAGTGAAATCAGACCGGGCTTGGGGATTCTGCCTCCTCCCGCCAGCGCCCGGGCGGAGACTGTATGATGGGGATTGATGAAGGGCCGGTGTGTGATCAACGCCTGTTTTTCGTCCAACATCCCACTTACACTATATATGGCAGAAACCTCAAGACTCTCCTGCGTATTCATGGGTGGCAATATCCCCGGCAGACATTTTCCAATCATGGTCTTTCCCGTTCCCGGCGGACCAATCAGCAGCATATTGTGAAAGCCTGCTGCTGCAATCAGGGCCCCTCTTTTTGCAAACTCCTGTCCCAGCACATCCGCAAAGTCATACTCCTGTTCTTTCTGCCCGTCTAACATGCCCTGCAAGGAAACTTTTGTGGGCAAAATCAGTTCCTTTTGTCTGTCCGCATCCGCGCACAAATACTCCAAAAGTTGTGACAGATTACGCACTCCGAGTACATCCACGCCTTGTACCACGCCTCCTTCCCTTGCATTTCCTGCCGGGACAATGCAGCGTTTCAGGCCCTGTTCTGCCGCCATCCGCACAATCGGAAGTACCCCCTTTACCGTCCGCACTTCACCATCCAAACCGAGCTCTCCCAGAAAAAGGGTATCCTCTAACACCCGGGGCGGGATTTTTCCCATGGCGTGCAAAATCCCAATTGCAATCGGCAAATCAAACCCCGTCCCATCCTTTCTGACGTCTGCCGGAGATAAATTTACCGTAATCCGCATGGGTGGGAATTCCACTCCTGCATTTTTCAAGGCTACCCGCACTCTTTCCTTTGCTTCGCGCACTTCACCTGCCGGGCAGCCCACCATATCAATTCCGGGCAAACCTCCCGCCACATCCACTTCCGTTTGCACCAAATAAGCATAAATGCCTTGTAGTGCACCGGTACATACATTACTGTACATTCTTTGTCCTCCTTATTTAGTTTTATTGTTGGAAAAAATGAAATAAATGAAAATAGAAAAAAGATGTATTCAGATACGGCCGGAAGATACCGGCCGCATAATCTGACTATTATTATATACCATTTTGAATTTGATTTTTGATACGGTCATCCACAGAAATCATTTCCCATTTCTGATGTTGTCCCTCTGCCTCCTCTGTGCGCCGGCAAATCACCACTGCCTGCAACACCTCCGCCAGCCTTCTGCGAACCTCATTCTTTTCGTCCGCTTTAAACAGCGCGGCAATATTCGCAACAATTTCCGAAAGCGTCTCCCCGTAGGTGCTTGCCAAAACAAGCATTCCCAAACCGGAAGCCCGGCACAACTCGGATACCAGTTTTTCATCCAATTTACCGTCATACACAAGTACATCCACGGTTTCCTTTAACGCACTCTCCACGGCGGTGACGGCGTCTGCATAATCCATTCCCAATTCCCTCTGGCTTACAATTGCCAAATCCGATGTTTGCAGCACTTCAATGGGGCTTTCCAGCGTCATAATATGTACCGGATTGTTTTGGTTCATCCCGTGAACCACCGCTGCCATAGATCCGGTTCTTCCGCTCCCGGCATTTCCTGCAAAAAGCACAAGTCCCTTCTCTTTTGCTGCCAGTTCCCTTATCTGCTCCTGTTGCCCGCTAAACTGTTTTGAAACAGACCGGACAGACCACACCATATGGAATACCATGGAAACTACATTTCTGCTTTTAAATACATTCACTCTGTATCTGGAATCGGCATTCTCATCATAGGAGAAGCAACATTCTCCACACTCTTCCAAGCAACTTCGTTGCTCGGCAGTTGTGATTTTCAAAAGGCATTCCAGCATATCATCCGCAGTGACAATGCGGTAGGACAGTTCACTGATTTTACCGTTTATCCTGACTCTCGGCCCGATTCCCGCCTTCAAATACAGGTCGGATGCCCCGTTATCCCTTGCCTCCTGCAGCACTTCGCAAATATCAATCATTTACGTTGCCCTTCCCTTGTATAATATCTGTACCCATAATATATCTGTTGTCCAGTGTTTTCATGATATCTACAATTTCCAAATCATCATAAACCGGCTCAAACAAATCAATTACAGAATTGTCACTGAAACTGAGCAGGGAAGGTTTCAGGAGATTATGAGGATTTTCCCGCAAAACCATGGCCTTTTCTCCCGTGTTCAGTTCCACACTGACTCCGGGTGACAAAATATTGATGCACCGAATCAAGGCATCCACCACCTGCGGGTCAAACACCTCCGGATGGCCTAAAATAAATTTAATTGCCTTTACTTCGGAAGTGGGCTCAGCCCCCAGTTTCATGGCTGTCAGGGAATCGTATGCATCCGCAACCGCCAGAATCTTCGCACCGATTACGGCCTTGGAGCCCAATTTTTCCCCGCCGCGCAGTTCTCCCTGCAGTCTCTGTGCCTGTGCACAGATGCGGCGAATCATGGAGCCGTCTGCATAAGCCTTTTCAATAATCTCATACGCCCTAATCTCGGCAACATGCAAACGTTCCTTTTGTTCATCGCTTAGTTCGTCACCTTCCACAATGGCCGGAGACAATGCAATCTTACCAATATCGTGTACCATTGCCGCGATTACGGTCGACAACTGTTCATCCAGCTTTACATTCAGCGCATGTGTCATCATTGTGCACAAAATAGCCACATTCAGACAATGTTTACAAACATAATCTTCCCTGCTTCGCAGGTTCTGATAGAAATTAATCTTTTTATCCAGATGACCATAATTTTTGATAATCATGTTAGCAATGGTATGGGTTTTGACCTGTTTTTTATTCAGCATGATTTTTTCCAGTTCTTCCTGAATCAGGAATCCTGCCATGGTCTGGAAGCGTTCAAACTCCAAATCGTCCGCGTTCATGGGCGGTAAGGGTTCCGCAGGTTCCAGCACATACAAACCAATCAGGCCAAAGTTTCTCACACTGATGATACCCTGTTTGGTCAGTTTGGAATCTCTCTCATACAAGAGCACGCCCTGCCTATTATAGATAGGTCTTGCTAATCTCATTCCTTCTTTTAGGTTATCTGTTTTTACAAATTGCATTCCTTTACCCCTCTGTAAATCTTTTTTTTATCTTACCTAGTGCTTTCTTTTCAATCCTTGAAACATAACTCCGGGATATTCCCATCCGTTCACCGACTTCATTTTGGGTCATCTCTTTGCCACCCCCAAGAGCATACCGCAAAATCAGGATTTCCCGTTCCCTGCTTGACAGGCATCTGTCCATGATTTCAAACATTTTCTTTAAGTTTTCCCGATTGGTAATCTGTTCTACCACATCTACCTGCTGTGCCTCAATCACGTCCATCAGGCTGATTTCGTTTCCCTCCTTGTCTGTTCCTATGGGTTCATACAAGGATACCTCCCGGGAAATCTTTTTCCGTGCGCGCATCATCATCAAAAGTTCATTGTCAATACATCTGCACGCATAGGTGGCAAGCCGCCCCTTGCTTATGTCAAACGTATCTACCGCTTTAATGAGACCAATCGTTCCGATGGAAATCAAATCTTCCAACTCTTCTCCGCAACCTATATATTTTCTGGCTATATGCGCAACCAGCCTCATATTACGTTCAATCAGAATCTCTTTTGCTTTTGCCGCCTCTTCTTTTTCTCCGCTTTTTAATGACTGAATATAGTAAGCCTCTTCTTCCGAGGACAAAGGTTTCTGAAATGTTTTCAAAATAACCCCCAAAAGCAGATTTACTATATTCTATGATTAAAAAATGTTCCGAGTGCCTTTCCCAGTAAATACTTTTCAAAGGGTTTTTACCGGTAAAATTCTCTATCTACAGTATAACATTTTACCTTACAAAAACACAAGTGCCTTAGAGGTTTTTGAGAATATTTTACAGTAGAAAATCAGCCATGACCATATTGCTTACATCAATCCCTTTTTTTGTCAGTTTCACCCGCTCCCCATCCGTGAGAAGTCCGTTTTTTACATGTTTTTCTATTACCTTTCCGTAAACACTGTCCATGGAGACTCCATATGTGTTTTCAAATTCTTCTTTTGATACTCCCGCCATAAGCCGGAGCCCCAAAAACATGGTTTCCTCCATCTGCTCCGAAACGCTTAGTCTCTCCGGGTTCTCTTTTTGCCATCCTTCCTCAATGCGTTCCATATATTGTCCCATATCACTCTCATTGGTAAAACGCATATTTTCAATAAGGGAGGCCGCACCAAGTCCAAATCCCAGATAATTTCCTCTTGTCCAGTAAGACTGATTGTGCCTGCACTCGTAGCCCTGCAGTGCATAATTGGAAATCTCGTACCGCTCATATCCTGCCCCGGCCAGAATGTTACCCGTCATCTCATACATTTCCCGTTCTTCTTCCTCACCGGGAAGATTTAATTTTCCCTGCCTTTCCCACTCAAAAAAAGGGGTCCCTTCCTCCACAATCAGGCTGTATGCCGATATATGGGACGGGCGTGGCGTTAATCCTAATACTTTTTCCAGGGTATCTTTGTAACTGGCCGCATCCTGCCCGGGCAGTGCGGACATCACATCCACATTCAGATTGCAAAACCCGGCTTCCACTGCCGCCTTATAAGCATCCAAAAACAGATCATATGTATGGATTCTTCCCAGCAATTTCATCTCTCCGTCATTTGCCGACTGCAAACCGATACTCAGCCTGTTTATGCCCGCTTCATAATACCCTTTCAGTGACTTTGCCGTAACCGTTCCCGGATTCACCTCCATGGAAATCTCCGCATCTTCCGCAAAGCAAAAGTTGTCCCGCAGGCAAGCCATAATATCTGTCACTTGTAAAACCGTGAGAAGACTTGGTGTTCCGCCACCAAAAAAGACTGTCTGCACCCGGTAGGAGTGAAACTCCCGTGCCTCCAGTCTTATTTCTTTTAGCAGGGTCTGCACATACAGTTCCCTTGCCTCTGTATTGGCAGGAAAGGACAGAAAATCACAGTAATTGCATTTCTTTACACAAAATGGAATATGAATATAAATGCCCAGTTTTTTCATGTCCTCTCCTTTTTTATTTATTTCTTGTCATCCAATTTCAGAACGCTCATAAATGCCTTCTGGGGGATTTCCACATTGCCGATCTGGCGCATACGTTTCTTACCCTCTTTCTGTTTCTCCAACAGTTTCTTTTTACGGGTAATATCACCACCATAACATTTTGCAAGTACGTCCTTACGCATTGCTTTTACCGTTTCACGGGCAATAATCTTGCCGCCCACCGCTGCCTGAATGGGAATTTCAAACAAGTGTCTGGGAATTTCATCCTTCAATTTCTCGCACATTTTGCGTCCGCGCTCATAGGCACTGTCCGCGTGTACGA
>CAYRLN010000023.1:0-5004 GCA_964425065.1 uncultured Lachnospiraceae bacterium
CTCCGCCTCCCTAAGACGGCGCTCTAACCAAGCTGAGCCACACCCCGAAACACAATCGTTATTATATATGGTCTCTAAAAAAAAATCAACCCCCAATTTTAAAATTTTTCTAATTATCGAAAAATTTATACAGAATGTTGCAAAACATGGTATTATATACATATTAATAGGTTGAGGTGACGAAAAATGCAAGGATATAACTGTATTTTAGTATATCATCCGGACGGAAAACACATCTTGTTTTGCAAGCGGACCAGCAATCCATATAAAGGAAAATATAATCTGGTGGGTGGAAAAATCGAACCCGGCGAGAACGGATTCCACGCCGCCTACCGTGAACTTTACGAAGAAACCGGAATTACAGACGTGCAAATAGAACTTTATCATATGATGGACTTCACCTATTATAATCAGGGATGCTATGTAGAAGTCTACACCGGAACCCTAAAAGAGGAGCTTGCCCTGCGCGAGGAAAAACACCCTCTCTGCTGGCTGGAAAACGGTCAGGAAAATTTCTTTGACCCGAACCGTTTTGCAGGGGAAGGAAACATCGGCCATATGATTGAACAGGTCCATGACTATGGTATGGGTATGAAAGAGGATAAATAATGCAAAAAGAACAAAACAAACAAAACAAAAAAAATACCACATACTGCCCCGCGGCAGCTAAATGCGGCGGCTGCCAATATTTGGATAAAGAATACAAAGAGCAACTGAAAATAAAAGAAGAACATGTACGGAAACTGTGCGGCAGTTTTGTAAAATTCCAGCCAATTATCGGCATGGATAACCCGAAACATTACCGCAATAAGGTACATGCCGCTTTTGGTGAGGACAGAAAGCACGGCATCATCTCCGGCCAATACGAAGAAAAGACCCACCGCATCGTTCCCATCGACAGTTGTCTTCTGGAGAACGAAAAAGCCGACGAAATCATTGTAACCATCCGGAAACTCATGAAATCTTTCAAAATCCGTCCTTTTAACGAGGACACCGGCTATGGTTTACTTCGCCACGTGCTGATTCGTACCGGCCATACCAGCGGACAAATTATGGTGGTATTGGTTATCGCCTCACCTATCATGCCTTCCAAAAACAATTTCGTGAAGGCACTCTTAAAGGAACACCCGGAGATTACCACCGTAGTAGTAAACGTGAACAACCGTACCGACAGCATGGTACTGGGAAATAAAGAGCAGGTTCTCTACGGAAAAGGCTACATCGAAGATACTCTCTGCGGTAAGACCTTCCGCATTTCTCCCAAGTCCTTTTACCAGGTCAATCCCGTACAAACGGAAAAACTGTACCAAAAAGCCATCGAATTTGCCGCTCTTACCGGAAAAGAAACCGTCCTTGACGCTTACTGCGGTACCGGCACCATCGGTATGATTGCCTCCGAGAAAGCAGGCAAAATAATCGGTGTCGAGTTAAACCCGGACGCCGTCCGCGATGCCCGCAACAACGCCAGGAATAACAACATAAAAAACATCGAATTCTACCAAAAAGATGCGGGACAGTTCATGGTTCATCTGGCCGAAGAGAACGTGCCCATCGACGTAGTGTTAATGGACCCGCCCAGAGCAGGCAGCGACGAGGCCTTTCTTTCCTCTCTTGTCAAATTAAAACCACAAAAGGTAGTTTATGTCTCCTGCAACCCGGAAACACTGGCAAGAGACTTAAAATACCTGACAAAAAAAGGCTACAAAGTGGAAAAAGGTGTTTGCGTGGACATGTTCCCCTGGACCGGTCATGTGGAAAGCGTATGTCTTTTGGTCGCCCGCTAATTAAGCAAATATATCCCCAGGTTCAAATACCCGGCAAAAGTTACCCATAAAAGATAGGGTATCATCAAATAGGCCGCCGGCTTTGAAATCGGATAAAAAAGACGGATGGTATAAAAAATAAGTACCCACAAAAGCACAAGCCAGAAAAAAGCAAATAAGTACCATTGCATGCGAAAGAAAAAAATGGACCAGAAAAAGTTAACAATTAATTGTGCTCCATAAACAGTCAGGGCGTCTTTGACGTCCTGATTCTTTTTTTCACTTGTGAAAACCAGATAAGAAGCCACTCCCATCAAAATATATAAAATTGTCCAAACAATCGGAAACAGAATGCCGGGCGGTGACAAGGGCGGTTTGTTTAAGGTAGCAAACTGCTCCATCCCTCCGCGTGACAAAAAACCGGACAGTAACCCTGCTAACAACGGAATTGCAACCGAAATCAAAAGTGCTTTAAAATTTATTTTCATGAAAACCCTCAAAAAGAATGTTATTAATTTTATATGATATGGGACATACTAACATGACAAAACAATTTATAAAAAGTGAGGGAAAAATATGACAAATCAAGATACTATTCATTTATTAAAAGAATGTGATGCCGGAAGTAAAATGGCCGTAACTTCCATTGATGAAGTACTGGAGAAAGTTTCCAATCCCGAAATGAAGCATTTACTCCAGGAAAGTAAAAATCATCACGAGACATTGGGCAACGAATTACACTCTCTTCTCAATCAGCACGGTGCTGCCGAAAAGGACCCGGCTCCCATGGCAAAAGGCATGTCCTGGATGAAAACCAACATGAAACTGAGTATGGATAACAGTGACGCCACCGTGGCAGATCTGATTACCGATGGTTGTAACATGGGCGTTAAATCCTTAAACCGCTACATGAACCAATACAAAACCGCTGATGAAAAAGCGCATTCCATCTGCGGAAAACTCATTTCCATTGAAGAGCAACTTTGCAAGGATTTGCGGAAGTATCTGTAAAATCTTGCATCGCCTTAAATCAATACCATTTCGTTATGCATTATGAAACACAATTGGACAAATTGGGAGTTGTGGAGATGGGGGGACCTAGAAATAAAGATGAAGTTGCAGTAAAGTTTGGGTGTATGTGAGCATTAATTTGATGATTACGCCCAAAGTAGATCATATAAGATCGTTCTATTATAGAGAAAAAAACATTTTTCATACCTTTTGGGCGTAAAGTAGTAGAAATGGTCAAGTAACGTCCAATACAGTTTGGATTTTTGGACGCAAATGAAGTATCAGCAAGTGTTTACGCCCAACAAGTTGATTGTAGTAAACAATCTAATTCGAATCCCCCATTCACGTTACCGTGAACGGGGGATTGTGCTTAAACTCTTATGAAATTCCTTTGAACCAAAAACTGAAACTCATTTTTTTGGATGTATCCAGCAAATATTCCTCATGAGTTCTCGCACCCCAACTGTTATCACCTGCTACACCCATTTGGGCCTTTGCTGCCCTAATCACGGTATAATGCACCTCGGGCAATTCATAAGGATGCATTGCATTTTCCATTTCATGAGGGGTATACGGAAGGGCTGAAAAATGCATACAGTCGCCGGCAAACAGTAAACCTCTGCCCCGCTTATCCGTCACTTTTGCATAACGGACTCCTGTCTTATTCCCACATTCCTGCGGTACCATGTACTGTGCCATGTTATCTGCTACCAGGTTCCGATAAACACCCAGTTTTGCCCCTTTATCCCTATCTGCATAAGTTTCATCGGGACCCATGCCATACCATTCCAAATGATCGTAATCTGCATCCATTTTAAACATTACACCAAACTCCGGCATATCTCCAAGACCTTCTACCGGATCATAGTTTAACGTCGTTTTCACAGTGCCGTCGCCGTAAACCTCATACTGCAACTCGCAAGAAGCAGCCGGCACGGTGGGCAGATTGTAACGGTAAGTTACCTTCACGCCATCTCCGCTCTCTTCCACCATAGGATTCTTGCCTTGCACACCATGGTTTGTCACGTACATGCTTGCCAATTTCCACTGTCCGTAGCGCATCATCATGTCATTTCCGCAGTCATTGTCAATAGGCGCCCGCCAAAAATTAGGCTTCGGCATCGTTTTTAACATTTCCTTGCCGCAAACCCTGTAAGACACCAGACCTCCGGCAGTATAGGAGAACAACGCGTCAAAATTCTCCCCTTTCACGCCCAGATTCCAAATGCCTTTTGTTACTGTCAAAGTTTCTTTCTTTGCCATGGGAACCTGCACATACTGTAAAGGACAACCTGCATTTTCAGGAACTTCTTTCCCTTCCAGGCGAAGTTGCGCTTTTTCGCTATCCTTCAAAACTTCACTGACTTTACCGTCCACTACGCGCAGTACCTTCTGCCCCCATGCCACTTCATGCCCTGCCTTGGCCCACAAAGTATCTTTCTTCAGACAGAAGGATACGGTAATTGCATATTCCCCATCCTCATCCGGAAGTTCCACGGGAGTAGGGAATTTCACTTCGCATAAAGGTTCCACATCCGTTTTCCACTCCACACTTTTAAGCACTTTTCCCATACTTTCCAAAGTCACAACGCATCGGAAAGTTGCGGTATCCACAAATAAATTCTTATTGCGTATTGCGATGGTTTCCGTTCCGATTTCCACACCGATATTCTGGTAATTATATTTTACCTCCTGCATTTTAGGAGAAGGCTCCCTGCTGCCACCGTAAACGATTCCGTTTCCGCTAAAATTGTAATCGGTGGGGCGGTCGTCAAAATCACCGCCATAGGCCATAAACTCCCTGCCGTATCTGTCCTTTTTGTAAATAGACTGGTCAATATAATCCCAGATGAAGCCGCCTTGATAAAGCGGTTCTTCCTCTGTCAAATCCGTGTACTTATGCATGCCGCCACAGGAATTTCCCATAGCGTGGGTATACTCGCAACAGATAAAAGGCTTACTCCTGTCCTTTTCCAGAAACTTCTTGATATCCGCCGCACTGGTATACATCTGGCTTTCCACGTCACTGGAGCCGTTGTATCTGCGGTCATTAAACAAACCTTCATAATGAACCGCCCTATCAGGATCCAGTCTCCGGAACAATTCCGCCATTTCAAAAATATTTTTACCACCATATGACTCATTCCCGCAGGACCAAAGTAAAATGGCAGGGTGATTTTTGTCTCTCTGATAGATTGAATTTACGCGGTCTAACATCATGGCGGTCCAC
>CAYRLN010000023.1:5014-10391 GCA_964425065.1 uncultured Lachnospiraceae bacterium
TTCTTTCGTCGTTTCACCGCGCCATAAAGGTTCCCATGAACCATGGGACTCCAGGTTTGTCTCGTCAATCATATAAAGCCCATACTCATCACAAAGAGCATAAATACGGGAATCATTGGGGTAATGACAGGTTCTGATTGCATTGATGTTGTGCTGCTTCATGGTAACGATATCCTGAAGCAATTCTTCATAAGAAACCACTCTACCCGTCTTGCCCGAAAACTCATGACGGTTGACCCCTTTGAATACAATACGCTTTCCATTGAGCAGCATCAGTGAATCCTTGATTTCAAACCGTCTGAATCCCACCTTTTGGGGAATCACCTCCGCCAAGACACCACTTTCATCATAAACCTTAATCAGCATATCGTAGAGATAAGGAATCTCTGCGCTCCACAATTGCACATTCTCCACCGGGATTTCAAAACGGCTTTCCAAATCAAGCCTGCCGGACAACTCCGCAACCTGCTCTTTGCCGCTCTTTAAAACTACCTCCACGCGCCCCTTCGCAGTCGCCTGCATATCCAATTTCAAAACCGCATCCTTAAAATCATCCTCAAGGGCAGTGCGCACTTTCAAGTCCTGCACATGCACTTTGGGAACGGTATAAAGATATACATCACGGAAGATACCGGAGAAACGGAAGAAATCCTGGTCTTCACACCAGCTGCTTGCACACCATTTAAACACAGTAAGCGCCAGTTTGTTTTCTCCTTCCTTCACATAGGGAGTCAAATCAAACTCAGAAGGCGTAAAGGAGTCTTCGCTGTACCCCACAAAACTGCCGTTAAGCCAGAGCGCAAAGCCACTTTCCACACCCTGAAAAGAGATAAAAAGGGGCATTCCCTGCATAGCCGCAGGCACTTCAAAATATTTTACATAATTTGCCACCGGATTGAAATTCTCAGGGATTTCCCCCGGCTTTACGTCATCTCTGCCATCCCATGGGTACTGCAGATTGATGTACAGGGGAGCATCATAGCCTTCCATCTGGATATGGGCCGGCACGGGAATATCCGCCCATGTGCGGCAGTCATATTCCGGCATTTCAAACCCTTTTATGCTGGTGGCATAATTCACTGCGTATGCAAACTTCCAAAGACCGTTCAGGCTCTGTCTGAACACCGATACTCCACTTTGCACGGCTTTTTCGTTCTCATACCACTTATGATCCGAATGTGCTGCCAACCTGCCATCTGCAAAATATTCCGGATCCTTGACTTTGTCGTAATCAAACATTCTCATCTTTATATCCTCACTCTTTTATTCCTTGCCGTTTATTCGCCGCTGTTTTTTTCTGTTCCATCCGCGGCTTCTTCCGCCAAACCTTCGGTCTCCTCATCCGCATCCCCCGTTATTTCAGGTTCCGCTGCGGCTTCAATGTTTTTCTTTTTTCCATTCCGCTTATTTACGTCCTCTTTCAGCAACGTGTAGAAAGTAGACACCAGCGGAATAAAGCAGAGCATTCCTGCAACACCGAACATGCTTCCACCCACGCTGACTGCAACAAGTACCCAGATGGAGGGAAGTCCAACGGAATTTCCCACTACTTTAGGGTAAATCAGGTTCCCTTCCAACTGCTGTATAATCAGGAACATTACCACAAACCATACCGCCTGCAAAGGATCATTCATCAAAATCAAAAAGGCTCCCAAAACACATCCCATGAAAGCACCTACTACCGGAATCAATGCCGTAAAGCCAATCAGAACACCAATCATCACCGAATAAGGGAAACCGAATATCGTCATGGCAATTATAAACAAAAGTCCCAAAATTACAGCTTCCAAACACTGTCCGGAAAGAAAATTGCTAAAGTTCTTATTTAAAAGTTTAAGTATTTTGGTAATTGTCCCATACCACTTTTCAGAAGTATAGGCTTTTAAAATCCGATCCCCCTGGCTAGCCAGTTTTTCTTTGGACGACAAAACATAAATTGCAAAAATGAAAGAAATGAAGCCATTTACCACACCGCCAATCACACTGCTTGCAATCGAAACCGTAGAAGTCAGCATATTTCCCATACCGTTTTTCAAAAAATCAACGACGGAATTAATGATAGCCTCCCAATTAATTTCCATATTTTCCAATTCTTTTACTTTTTCCCAAATCTCAGGATAAGCCTTTGTCAATTTCTCCAATTCGTCCAGAACATTTTCGAAAAAGGCGGGAATGAGCACCCCTAATTCCTTTGCCGCAGTTCCAATCTGCGGAACCACAATCAAAATCACAGCCGTGATAACCAAAACAATTAAAACCAGCGCCAGTATCATGCACACAGGTCTTTTCAGTTTTTTCGCAACTTTTCCGTCCCACTTTTTCAAAACCTTGTTTTCAAGCCAGCGCATGGGCAGGTTTATGATAAATGCAATGGCAGCACCTGTCAAAAAGGGCTGTATCATACTAAAAAATAAGGATATGCCGCCCAAAACGCTCTGACTATACATCATAAACAGAACAAGCACCGCCACAAACAATATTAACCCTCTGATTTGTCTGATTTTTACTTTATCAAATCCCATATTATACCTCACTTAATTTATCAATCAGGTAATCCACATTTTCCTCTTTCGTTGCCCAACTGGTGCAGAATCGCACTGCGCTGTGTGTCTCATCAATTCTCTGCTGGTAACTGTAACCAATTTCACCTTTTATTTTTTCCAATACCTCATCCGGCATAATCACAAAAATCTGATTTGTCCGGTTAGGCACCAAATAAGAATAGCCTTTTTTCTCAAAAGCACACCTAAGTTTTTCCGCCAAAGCAATGGCATGGGCAGAAATCTCTTCGTACAGTCCGTCCTTCATCAGTTCTTCAAACTGAAGCCCTAAAAGGCGTCCCTTTGCCAGCATACCGCCCCTTTGCTTAATCAAATAGCGGAAATCCTGTTTTAAGGCCTCGTTGCTGATGACAACCGCCTCCCCGAACAGTGCTCCCACCTTGGTTCCGCCAATGTAAAACACATCTGTATTTTCCGCAATGTCTGCAAACGTCAAATCATTGTCCGGTGCCGCAAGACCATATCCCAGTCTTGCACCATCCATAAACAGATACAATCCATACTTTTGGCAGATTTCATAAATAGCCTTCAGCTCCTTCTTGCTGTATATCGTTCCCAGTTCCGTGGGGTTACTGATATACACCATTTTGGGTTGCACCATATGTTCAAAACTGGAATCCCGGACATGGGCATTATAAGCCTCTTCCACCTGTGCCGCGGTTATTTTTCCGTCATCGGAGGAAAGCCCTAGCACCTTATGTCCACAGGCCTCCACAGCTCCGGTCTCATGGACATTGATATGTCCGCTGTCTGCGCAAAGCACTCCCTGATGGGAGCGGAGAGCCGCATCTATCACTGTCAGATTTGCCTGGGTACCGCCCACGAGAAAATGCACTGCAAGGGATTCATCTTCGCATTTTTTCCGGATAGCCGCTCTCGCACTCTCGCAATACTCATCTTCACTGTAGCCCACGGTCTGCTCCATATTTGTATTTATAAGACGCTCTAAAATACGGGGATGGGCCCCTTCATTGTAATCACATTGAAATAATACCATTTTCTTATTCCTTCTCTGCAAGTAATGTCACCAGATATTCCCACACGCGTTTTGTGGAAGAAATACTCAAAGTTTCCTCTGTTGTATGGATATCCCGCATATCCGGTCCAAAAGAGATACAATCCAAATCGTCGATTTTAGATGCCAGAATACCGCACTCCAGCCCTGCATGAATGGCCTGCACCTCCGGTTTTTTACCGTACATCCTCTCGTACACACGAATCATTTTTTCGCGTAGAGGGGAGTCCACACGGTATGCCCATCCGGGGTAATCTCCCGAAACACTGTATGAACCGCCGGCCAGTTCCGTCACTGAACACACCTTGTCAATCAGATTCTGCTTTGCCGATTCTATGCAGCTGCGCACGGAAAACTCGCACAACAACTCCTGTTCTTCCTTTTTCAGTTCCATAATACCAAGGTTAAGAGAAGTTTCCACCAATCCCGGCATATCCTCACTCATCGCCTGCACACCGTTTGGAAGTGCCAAAAGATAGGCTGCCAAATGGGCGGTGGATTCTTCATCCGCACACACATAGCATCCCTCGTCGGCCATAATACAGGTCACTCCAAAATCCGGGTCCTTTGTGGCCAGTTCGGCTTTTACTTCCCTTTCTGTATTCAAAATGATTTCCTTAAATTTCTCTGTATCTTTCTCTTCTATTAGAACCGTCGCAACAGTCTGTCTTGGAATTGCATTATCTGCCAGTCCCCCCTGCATGCTTTCCAGACAAACGGGAATTTCCTTAGTCAGATTGTAAAGCAGTCTTCCCATGAGACAGTTGGCATTTCCTCTTTCCTTATGGATTTCCGCTCCGGAATGTCCACCGAGAAGTCCCTCCACACTGATGCGGTACAGCACGCCTTCCTTCTTGGTCTGCGCATAAGGCAAATAAGTATGAATTCTGCCGCCGCCTGCGCAACTGGTCAGGAAAATGCCTTCTTCTTCCGAGTCTAAATTTAACAATCGGTGTCCCTTCAGCATAGATAAATCAATGCCTCTTGCGCCATCCATGCCCACTTCTTCGTCCACAGTGATTACAACTTCCAATCGGGGATGTGCATATTCTTCGCTGTCCAGAAGTGCCAGGGCATATGCCACGGCAATACCGTCATCTCCGCCCAGGCTGGTGCCCTCTGCATAGACCAAATCGCCGTCCACAGCTACTCTAAGCCCCTCTGTTTTCATATCCATGGAAAGCTCCGGTTTTTTCACCGCAACCATGTCCATATGTCCCTGCAAAATCACTGCCGGTTCCTTCTCGTACCCGTCCGTTGCCTCTTTAATAATAATAACGTTTTTTAATTCGTCCTGAATATAAAACAGTCCTCTGTCTTTTGCAAATTTCACCAGATAATCACTGATTTGTTCCACGTTGCCGGAACCATGGGGAATATTACAAATCTCCTCAAAATAGTAAAACACCTTCTTTGGTTCAAGTGCCGATAAAACTCCCATAAAATACACCCTGCCTTTTCTATGTTTCCATGTGCTTTTGCACATACATAATCTAATTTTATCACAACGTAGTATAAAAAAATAGTAAAGAATATATTAAAAACCCGGAGACTTAATCTCCGGGTTCTTCAATCACATTTTCTCTAATTAGTTAAGTTTGCTTTTTGCAAGTTCTGCAAGTGTTGCAAAACCTTCTGCATCGTTAACTGCCATCTCAGCAAGCATTTTTCTGTTCATGTCAACACCAGCCAGTTTCAGGCCATACATGAATTTGCTGTAAGATAAGCCGTTGATTCTTGCTGCTGCGTTGATACGAGCGATCCACAGCTGTCTGAACTGACGCTTTCTCTCTTTTCTGCC
>CAYRLN010000024.1:0-10367 GCA_964425065.1 uncultured Lachnospiraceae bacterium
CGAAAAATGCACCGAAGTTATCAAATTATTGGCTAAGCATTTGGCAATATGTCAGAATATATGGAAGGCCACTCCGTATCGAAGATGATTGGTTCCCCGCCGGGAGATGTGGGATTCGACGAGGGAGGACAACTGAGCGAGAAGGTGCGTAGAAATCCCTACTCCGTAGTTCTTTTCGATGAGATTGAAAAGGCACACCCGGATGTATTTAATGTATTGCTTCAGGTGTTGGATGACGGCCATATCACGGATTCCAAGGGCAGAAAAGTAAGCTTCAAAAATACGATTTTGATTATGACTTCCAATGCGGGAGCACAGAGAATCGTAGAGCCTAAAAACCTGGGCTTTGTGGCAGAAACTTCCGAGGAGAAGGATTATGAAAAAATGAAATCCGGTGTCATGGAAGAAGTAAAGAAAATGTTCAAACCGGAGTTCATTAACCGAATTGATGAGATTATGGTATTCCATCAACTGAACGACCAAAACATGAAAGAAATCATTACGCTTCTTGCGGGAAATCTGTCCAAGAGATGCGAGCAGCAGATGGATATCAAACTGCAATTGTCCCCGGCACTTAAAGAACATCTTGTGAAAAATTATGCAGATAAAAAGATGGGGGCAAGACCTTTAAAACGTGCGATACAGACAGTGGTAGAAGATGCACTGGCAGAAGAGATTTTGCTGAAAAAGGTGAAAGCCGGAGATACGGTCATTGCCGGATTTAAAGGCGGGAAAGTAACCTTTCAAGTTAGCAAAAAGGATGAAAAATAGGAGGACATAAGAAATGGCAACAGTACAGGAATTACTTAGAGCAGAGGCAAACGGGGCAATCAGCTTCGGAAACCATAAATTAACTGCGAAAGCAAAAGTGGAAGATTTTGAGTATGCGGGAGATTTGCTTAAAGTAAAGACTTATAATGAAATAACAAAATTGGAAAAGAACGGAATGTTTTTATATGAATCCGTTCCGGGAACAAGTGTGGTGAACTTTATGGAGACTCCCACAGGGGTTGAATTCCTGGTAGAAGGTGACGAGGATGCCCAACTTACGGTGGGACTTTTGGAAGAAACCGAATATGAGGTGTATGTTGCGGGAAACAGCGTAGGGAAAATGTCTACCGGACTGAGCGGAAAATTGAGCATGTCCGTAGAACTTACCGGCGCAGGCGAAGTACAGGTAAAGATTGTGCAGGCATAATATGGCGAAAAAAATAGTAACAGTATATTACTGTCAAAACTGTGGGCATGAGTCATCGAAATGGATGGGACAATGCCCGGGATGTAAAGAGTGGAACACTTTTGTGGAGGAAACGGTGGATGCTTCCGTCAAAAAAGCAGGCGGAAGCAGAGTGGACAAAAAGGACGCAAAGCCGGTAACGCTTGCAGAGATTACCACTGAGGCGGAGGATAAAGTGCTCACCGGCATTGAAGAACTGGACAGAGTGCTTGGCGGCGGCATTGTAGCCGGTTCCCTGACTTTGGTCGGAGGGGATCCGGGAATTGGCAAGTCCACACTTTTATTGCAGACCTGCCGGAAACTTTCACAGGCCGGTCATAAGGTGCTGTATATTTCGGGAGAAGAGTCCCTGAAACAAATCAAACTCAGGGCGGACCGCCTTGGTCCATTTACAGCCGATATGACATTGCTTTGCGAAACCAATTTGGATGTGGTCGAGGAGACAATCCAAAGGACAAAGCCTGAAATGGTTGTCATAGATTCCATACAGACTATGTATAATGAAAATGTGTCTTCGGCACCGGGAAGCGTATCCCAAGTGCGGGAGTCCACCGGCGTGCTTTTACAGCTGGCAAAAGGAATGGGAGTTTCCATATTTATTGTGGGACATGTGACAAAAGAAGGTACGGTGGCGGGTCCCAGAGTTTTGGAGCACATGGTGGATACGGTACTTTACTTTGAGGGGGACAGACACGCTTCTTACAGGGTACTCAGGGGAGTCAAGAACCGCTTTGGCTCCACGAACGAAATCGGCGTTTTTGAAATGCGGGAAGAGGGACTTGTTGAAGTGGAAAATCCTTCCGAATATATGCTAAACGGCAGACCGGAAAATGCCAGTGGTTCCGTTGTCTCCTGTTCCATGGAAGGAACCAGGCCCCTTCTCATAGAAATACAGGCACTGGTGTGCAGGTCTAATTTTGGAATTCCCAGAAGACAGGCAATCGGAACGGATTTTAACAGAGTAAATCTGTTGATGGCGGTACTTGAGAAACGTCTGGGTATTCAGATGGGAGATTGTGACGCATATGTGAATATCACGGGTGGTATCCGTATTGCGGAACCTGCCATTGATTTGGGTATTGTGCTGGCTATTGTATCCAGCTTCAAAAACAGGGCAATTGACGAGAAAACCATTGCGTTCGGCGAAGTGGGGCTTTCCGGTGAAGTGCGCGCGGTAAGCATGGCAGAGCAGAGAGTTCAGGAAGCAAAAAAACTGGGCTTTACAACCTGTGTGATGCCCAAAGTAAGCGCCGACAGCATAAGAAACATAGATGGAATTAAGATTATCGGTGTCAGCACGGTGCAGGATGCCGTAGAAATAATATAAATTTCAGCGGAATATTTTTCCATACATGTCCATATACTATAGTGACCGTAGCTTTTTGGAAGAATAGAAAGAAACGGAAATATATATGTGCAAATGGAGGAAAAAAATGGCACGCGGAGTAAGAAAATCCATAGACGAGAAGATTGCAGAAAAAAGAGAGTTACTTAATGCTCTGGAAATCAGATTGGAAAAGGAAAAGAAAGAACTGGAACTGCTTTTGAATGAACAAAAGCAGCAGGAAGTGGAAAGCCTTTATAATCTTTTGAAAGAGACAAATTTAAGCGTAAATGAAGCATCAGAGATTTTAAAAACAAATGCTTGTTTGGCTTAGAAAGAAAACCCGGTGGCGTGGTTAAAATCACGTACCGGGTTTTATAATTGTTGGTCGTTTTCCGAGGGGATATAGACCAAAATGTCTTCTACTTTACAGTTTAAAATACGACATAAATCATTGAGCGTTTTGGTGGAAATATCTTTGTTGTGTTTTAACCTGTGAAGAGTGCTGTGTGATAAGTTGTATCTGTTTGTTAAGGTATACCAGTTTTCTTCTGATTTTTCAAGCGTGTCCCAAAACGGTGTGTAGTCAATCAAAATTCCACCTCCATATGTTATTCTATGGACTATGGTAGAATATATTCTTATACTTGAATATCTTCGCAAAAACGAATATAATATGAGAAGTGAATCCGTGTCTGGGCAATAAAAAAACTCAGAAGTTCTTCTGAGTTTTAATAGCAGGGGAAGAGGGGATCGAACCCCCGTTAACGGTTTTGGAGACCGCCGCACTACCGCTGTACTATTCCCCTATTTAATTTTAGGTTCTAACCGAACCAACGAAGGTTATTATAACATAACATGTGATGATAGGCAAGCAAAAAAATAAAAAAATAAAAACAAAATAATGGAGACATTAAAATGAAAATACTTCGGAAGAATTTTCACCGGATGGATATACAAGTGACGGGAATATTATGTGGCTTTCACACGCTATGGTTTGCATTGGCATGTGTGTATGCCGGAAGTGACGGGGAAGGACGGCAGATATTGGGAACTGCCGCCGTGTTATGGATTTTGCTGTGTTTGCTTTCAGCAGGAATATCCTACCGGCTGTTTGGACGGATTTCAAATCCCGGGAAGAAAGAACTGTGGGCAATAGATTTGATGACCCAGTTGAGAAACAGAAACGCATTTGAAGTAGACATGCATAATTTAGAAAGCAAAAGGGCGGGATGCGCTCTTGGCATTATAGTAATTGATTTGGATCATCTGAAAAAAATAAATGATGTCAAAGGACATGCGATGGGGGATGTTTATATATACGATGCTGCAAAATCCATCCGGGAGGAATTGGGGGAGAATGCGGTTGCTTACAGGATTGGGGGAGATGAATTTGTCATTCTTATCTTCCGGCCGGAAGAGACGGAAATGGAAAATCTGATTCTGCGCATTCAAAGGCGTTTTGATTTGCATTACGGGCAGGATTTGGGGGAAGATTTGTTTCTCTCTGCCGGATATGCAATATATAATCAGCAGACGGATGAAAAGTTTGTTGACACATTAATCAGGGCGGATGAGAACATGTACAAAGAAAAGAAGGACCGCCGGGAAAAAAGTATACAAAAAATGCCCTTGTAGTTATTGTGCCATTTTCACAAAAAAGAATTTATTAATCGAAAATTACTGACGAATCAGCCTGAAACGTGCTAAAATACAAATAATGGAACAATTAAATTTAAAGTTTAGCAAAGTGGGAGGAAAGAATGTTCAGTATCGGCGAATATATTATTTACGGAACTAAGGGAGTGTGTCAGGTTACGGATATTACAACCATGGATCTGACCGGAGTACCTAAGGATGCAAAATACTATATTCTACAACCGTGGAATCAAAGAGGAAGCCGGATTTTCGTGTCGGTAGATAACCAAAAGACCCTCATGCGCAATACGTTGTCCAAGGAGGAAGCGGAAGCGTTGATTGAAGAGATACCGCAAATCAGTGAAATATGGGTAGATAATGATAAAGAGCGAGAAGAAAAATACAGAGAGTGTATCAGAAGCTGCGATTGCCGGGATTTGGTGCGCATTATCAAAACCTTATTGTTGCGTAGGGAGGAACGGTTAAAAGCAGGAAAAAAGATTACGACAACCGATGAACGGTATTTAAAATTGGCGGAAGAACATCTGTATAGTGAATTGGCGGTTGCGCTGGGCATATCTGCGGAAATAGTGCGCAATCATATCACTGCGATCGTAGAAAGCGCAAAAACATTGTAACATTTACATAAAAATAAAGGTCTCAAATTAGTAACTCGTACTATTGCGTGCGAGTTATTTTTTTGTTAATGTTTATGTAGAGCAACCGATTGCGCAAGCAAAGCGTTTGTGAATTTTGTTACGTTTGGAAGGTTACAGGATGGAAAAGAAGAAAGTGACGATCGATGATATCGCCCGCGATTTGCAGGTTTCGAAGACGACTGTCTCCAGAGCAATATCCGGAAAAGGTAGAATCGGTAGCGCAACCAGAGAGAGAGTTCTGAAGTACATACAGGAAACCAATTATAAGCCAAATGCAGTTGCCAAGGGCCTGGCACAGTCAAAAACTTATAACATTGGTTTTGTTATGCCCGGCGACTACAATTTGGTTGACCTTCCTTTTTTCCAAGAGTGCCTTTTGGGCGTAAGCGAAATCGCATCTTCCTACGATTATGATGTATTAATATCCATGGTTTCCGAAAGAGATATACATCAATTGGAGAGAATGGTAGATAATCATAAAGTAGACGGCGTAATTCTTACCAGAACTTTGGTAAAGGATAAACCGGCTGAACTTCTGAAGGAAAAAGGAATTCCTTTTGTGACAATTGGAACAACCTTGAATAAAGAAGTGGTTCAGGTAGATAATGACCATAGGAGTGCTTGCCGGGAACTGACAGGGATACTTCTCAGAAAAGGCATCCGCAAGATGGCACTTATCGGCGGAAATAAATCCCATGTGGTTACCCAGAAACGTCTTCAGGGCTTCAAGGATGCATTTTTGGAGCAGAGTTGCAGCCCGGACAACAGTCTGATTTACATGGATGTGGAAAACAGTGTCATGGTAGAGAGGATTGTGGAAGAACTGATTGAACGGCATGTGGAATGTGTGATTTGCATGGACGACTCCATTTGCACTCATGTGCTCAACAAACTGCGCAAAGAAAAGTTGCGTGTACCGGCAGACATAAAAGTTGCTTCCTTTTATAACAGTAGTTTGCTGGAAAGTAATGTTCCTTCTATTACATCATTGAACTTTGATGTGAAGGAGATGGGTATGATTACCTGTAAAACACTGTTCGATTGTTTGGACGGAAAGACAGTACAGGGCAGGACTTTGCTGGGATATGAAGTATCCTTAAAAGAGTCCACCCAAAACGCGATTTAAGCCCTGCGCAACATGCGCAACTTAAACGAAATGTCAATGTAAAAAAGTACCATAATTTCCCAGGCTTTATGGTTGACTATTTGCATTGACAATGAGAACCGGATTCTGTTATTCTTATCATACAGAACAACCGATTGCGCAAAAAACAAATATCATGCGCACGGTATCATTGCATAACAACAAGGGAGGAAAATGTAATGAAGAAAAAATTATTAGCTTTACTTTTGGCTACTACTATGGTAGCTACACTTGCTGCATGTGGCGGTTCTGACGACACAGACGGCGGCAACGAAGGTGGAAACAACGAAGTTTCAGAAGACGTTGTTGCAAACCTCATCGCTAATACAGAAGGTACAGTAGAACTTTCCGTATGGGCAGCTGAAGAAGATCAGCAGATGGTAATGGATTGGTGTAATGAGTTCGCAGCTCAGTATCCCGATGTAGTATTTAATTTCCAGATAGGTGTTTCTTCTGAGTCTACAACAAAAGACACAGTTCTTACAGACGTAGAAGCAGCAGCTGACGTATTCTCCTTCGCAGGTGACCAGCTTACAGCTCTGGTTAACGCAGGCGCTCTTCAGGAAGTAACAATCAACAAAGATGCAGTTGTTGAAGCTCTTGGTGGTGCAAACGCAGGTTCCGTACTTGCAGCTACAATCGATGGCAAACTGTATGCTTATCCTGCAACAGCAGATAACGGTTACTTCATGTTCTACAACAAAGAGTACTTCACAGAAGAAGATGTTAAGTCTCTTGACAAAATGCTTCAGATCGCAGCTGACAACGGCAAATATGTAACATTCGAAATCGCTAACGGTTGGTACAACCTGTCCTTCTTCGTAGGTGCCGGTTTCGAACTTTCCAGAAACGCAGACGGTTCTACAAATATGAACTGGAACGGTACATCTTCCACAGGTGTTGCAGGTACAGACGTAGCTCAGGCTATGCTTGATATCGCTGCTAACCCTGGTTACAAATACCTTGCAGACGCTGCTTTCGCTACAGGCGTACAGGATGGCACAGTTATCGCTGGTGTTAACGGTACATGGAACGCAACAGTAGCAGCAGAAGCTTGGGGCGAGAACTACGGTGCAGTTTGCCTGCCTACTTACACATGTAATGGCGAGCAGATTCAGATGGCATCCGTTGCTGGTTACAAGATGTTTGGTGTTAACCCTTACTGCGAAAACGTAGGTTGGGCTATGCTCCTTGCAGAATACTTCACAGCATACGACCAGCAGGTTGAACGTTTCGAACTTCGTGAAGCAGGTCCTGCTAACGTAGAAGCAGCAGCTTCTGACGCAGTTCAGTCTAACCCTGCTATTGCAGCTTTGGCTTCTCAGTCCAAGTACGCAATCCTTGACGGTTGTGAAGGTGACAACTACTGGGCAGCAGCAGAGTCCTTCGGTAACATCATCGTTAACGGTAACCCTGATGGAACAGATCTTCAGACACTGCTTGACAACCTTGTAGCAGCTGCAGCACAGCCTACAGCACAGTAATTTATCCATGTGAAATGTTATGGCCCACATTCATAGCGGATGTGGGCCATATTTTTAGAAAAATGCTGAGAGGGTATTCCCATGAAGAAAATTTTAGATTGGTTTGGAAATGGATTTAAGACCATTGGCACAGCATTTGCCAAGGGAGATATTTGGGTCAAACTTTCCGCGCTGGTTATGGGTGCCGGATATATTGGCCGTGGACAGATTGTCAAAGGTATTTTGATGACTCTGGTGGAAATTGTTTTTATAGCATATATGATTTTAGTAGGAGGACCTTACTTAAGTAAATTTGATACATTAGGTGATGTCCAGCAAGTGATAAAATTTAACCCCGTGACAATGAAAAACGAGATAAATGATTACGATAACTCATTTTTGATTTTGCTCTTTGGCGTTATCACGATTGTGCTTATAGTGGCGTTTATCTATATATATATTTCGAACCTGGTAAGAGTTTACAAGTTACAATGCCTGAAAGAACAGGGAAAACATATCAACACCTTCCGCGAAGATTGCAAGTCGCTGATTAATGAAAAGTTTCATATCACCTTGCTTGCATTGCCGGTAAGCGGAATCGTTTTGTTTACGATTGTTCCTTTGATTATTATGATTGCGGTTGCATTTACCAACTATGATCAGAATCATATGCCGCCTTCATCCCTGTTTACTTGGGTTGGCTGGACGAACTTCAAGAATTTGTTTACCACTTCAACAACAATTACCTTCGGTTATGCACTTGGTAAAGTTGTGGTTTGGACCTTTGTTTGGGCATTTTTTGCTACCTTTACATGCTATTTCGGCGGTATTCTGTTGGCAAAATTTATCAACAATCCCAAGACAAAGTTTCCTAAAATGTGGAGAGCGTTGTTTGTTATTACCATTGCGGTACCCCAGTTCGTATCCTTGCTTTTGGTTAGAAACTTCTTTGCGGATCAGGGTATTGTAAATACCGTCTGCTATAACCTTGGAATTACTGACTGGCTGATTGATATCGGACTTGTACGTGAAGGCTTGACTTACATTCCCTTCCTTACATCTCCGGGTTGGGCAAAAGTAATGATTATTTTAATCAACATTTGGGTAGGTGTACCTTATCAGATGTTGATTGCCACCGGTGTACTTATGAATATTCCCAGTGATCTTATGGAAGCTGCAAAGATTGACGGTGCAAACTCCTTCCAGATTTTCGTAAAGATCACGATGCCGTATATGCTGTTTATCACAGGCCCCAGCCTGATTACCAGCTTTATCGGTAACATCAATAACTTCAACGTTATTTACCTGCTTACTCAGGATGTATTCAAGACAATGGACCAGGCACTTGCGGCGTCCAATGCGAAAGAGGTTGACCTGTTGGTTACCTGGCTGTTCAGACTGACCAGTGAATATTACAACTACAAGATGGCATCTGTTATCGGTTGTATCGTATTTGTAATTTGTGCTGTATTTACACTGATTATGTTTAACAGAATGATTAAGGGAGATAAGGAGGAAAGTTTCCAATGATGAAGAAAATTGTGAAAAGTATTATAAGACATGTCGTATTGGCTTTCCTTGCTGTTGTTTGGTTGATTCCCATTGTATGGCTTGTGGCTACATCCTTTAGTAATTATCCCGGTATCCAGATTAGCCGGTTTTTCCCGGAAAAATGGACTATAGAGAACTATAAGTTGCTTTTGTTTGGTGCAGATACCGTCGCACAGTTCCCTAACTGGTTTAAGAACACACTTATTATTGCAATATTTGTATGTATCATTTCTACCTGCTTCGTACTTATGGTATCATACGCAACCAGCTGTATGCGATTCAAGGCAAGAAAACCGATGATGAATATCGGTATTATCCTTGGAATGTTCCCCGGTGTTCTTTCCATGATTGCAGTTTACCACGTGCTGAAAACTTTGAATCTTACAAACTCTCATATCGGTCTGATTATTGTATATTCGGCAAGTACCGGTTTGGGATATATGATTGTAAAAGGCTTCTTTGACACGATTTCAGTATCTTTACGTGAAGCGGCTAAAATCGAGGGCGCTTCCGAACTGACTATCTTTACACGTATTGTAGTGCCTCTTTCCAGACCTATTATCGTGTACACGGTTATCAACTCTTTCCTGTCACCTTGGATGGATTTCGTATATGCAAAATTGATTTTAAACTCCGGTATTTCTTCGGACTGGACGGTTGCAATCGGTCTGTACAACATGTTGGATAAGACGTTGATTAACTCTTACTTTGCAAGATTCTGCGCAGGTGGTGTACTGGTAAGTATTCCTATTTCCATACTGTTCATTATCATGCAGAAGTTCTATGTAGAAGGAATCACAGGTGGTGCTCCGAAAGGCTAAAAGTTGAGTTGTGATTCCTCGGAATCACAGGTGGTGCTACGAAGGGCTAAACACAAAAAGATATTCTAAGGCGCCAGAATACGGCGCCTAAGAATAACTATGTTTTGTGTAAGAAGAATGTCACTGCGTGTCATTCTTCGCAACTTACATTTAAAAATGAGGAGAAATTAGAAAAATGGATAAGTTTGTTGTAAACATTATTCACCGTCCTGAGATGGTTCCCGAGTATGCGGAAAAAGTAACAGGACATGGTAAAGAAGAGGATATCGGAAGAAAAGCGCTGCTTACAGAGTCCCTCGATATCTTCAAGTTCCAGCAGGAGACTGCACATAAGAATGGACTGAAAACTACCATTCAGATGACATACGCTAGTTTGTTCAACGATGAGGCTATCAGCCTTGCAAAAGAACATCATGAGAAATACGGCGATGAAATCGCACTTTCTCTGCTTGGTCTTCCCTGTACAGAGTTCCGTGAGAAATACAAAACCAAAGATTTCTGTATCTGGATGTTCTCTATGGAAGACAAGA
>CAYRLN010000025.1:0-10309 GCA_964425065.1 uncultured Lachnospiraceae bacterium
CCATAAGTCTCTCTTCCGAAATACTGTCAGAGAATAGACAACCGTATTCACCTACAAAATCAATGCCTAAAACATAACCCCAATCCAATTTATAAACGCGCAGAATGGAATTTTCTCTCTGTGCCTCTGCCACTATTTTATATGAAGGAAAATCCCGAACTACATCAAGAGAATCCGCATACAGCATGGAATCATAATAATAAAGGCCCCATAGAAGTTCACCATAACTAAAAGCTACTCCATTTACCGCCTGCGGCTCGAAAGTATATGCATCACCCAAGTATTCAAATACCGTTTCATCGTAAAACACTTCAAAATAGAAATCCCCACCGGGAACAACCTCTACTGCACTAAACCAATCCCAGTTTAAATCTACCTGCGGTACATCTGCCAAAGAATCTGTTACACCGGATTCGGACTCTACTACTTCGTCCTCATTGCTGCCTTCTACAAAGTTATCGTCTTTTACATAGCCAACATCTTCTACATAACCGTCATTCTCATCTTCCACCTGATTCTGCACATCTTCTGCCGGCTCCTCAGTACCACCGCAACCTGCCATACAGCCAAATGCCAATACCCCACTCATCAATAATGCCAACCATTTTGTCTTTCTCATATGTTTCCCTTTCCATTAAAAATTGTCTTTTTTGTCGCAATTCATAGCACAATTTTGTTGTCATTATACCATTTACAAATACACATTTCAATAAATATCTCTCGTGTACGTACAATGACCACTTTCTTCTCCGCCGCAACCTGTCAGCAGAGCTACTGCTGCCATAACCATTGACATTATGAAACCTGTTTCTTAAACTAATAAAACAGCACACTCGCAACTTGCCAGTGTAATCTCATTGCTGCAAACAATCTGCGTCAGCAACTGTTCTTCTCTGTCCATGTTGGAAAGAAGAACTTTGCCGATGTTTTCACTAAGAGACAAGGTGTAAGACTCTTTCCCGAAGTTTGCCACTACCAGAATCTTTTTATCACCCTCTTCACCGATGCGCCAGTACGCAAAGATGTCCGGCTCATTCTCATATGCAGGTACAAAATCTCCATAGGTAAAAATAGTTTTGTACGCCTCCTCTTTTCTGAGGGCAATCAGTTTTCTATAATAGTTCAGCACGGAGTCCGGACGGCTCTCCTGCTCCGCCACATTAATTTTCTTATAGTTATCGTTTACTGCCAGCCAAGGGGTTCCCGTGGTGAATCCGGCGCCTTCTTCTGCAGACCACTGCATGGGTGTTCTGGCATTGTCGCGGCTCTGCTCAAAGCAGAATTTCAGTGCTTCCTCCTTGGAGAAACCGGCATCAATTGCCACATTATACTGGTCGATCGTGCTGATGTCGTCATACTCTGAGATATCTCCCCGCACGCAATTCTCCATGCCAATTTCCTGACCTTGGAAAATAAACGGAATACCCCGAAGGAGAACCGATGTGGTAGCCAGCATCTTTTTGCCGCTCTCATTTAATGCATGGGCAGGCAAATAGCGGTTTACTCCACGGGGTTCATCATGATTTTCGATGATATTTGCCATAAACCCGATGCCCAGCATCCGCTTCTGTTCTCTGAATATTGTTTCTCGCCAGGAATTGAATTCAATAGGTTTCGCATCATACCAGCCGTTGTCCCCCCACGTCAGTTCATGGGTACTGAAGTCAAACATGGTGGAGAAATGACCGTCATCACCCACAAATTCAATCAGTTCATCCTCTTTCATGTTGAATACCTCCCCAACGGTAAAGGCATCGTATATTTCAAAGGTTTCCGTTTTCAATTGGCGGAGAAACTCTCCTACGCCGTTTACACTTTCCACCATTTTTACAACGGACACCGAACCATCCGGCATGTCCGGTTCAAAAGAGGGAAACTCCAAATTCTTTTTGATGTTGATAATAGCATCGATACGGAATCCTCCAAGCCCTTTGTCCAGCCACCAGTTCACCATGTCGTAAATTTCTTTGCGGACTTTTTCATTTTCCCAGTTCAAATCAGGCTGTTCCTTTGCAAACATGTGAAGATAATATTTGTCTGTGCCGGGCACCTGTTCCCATGCGGAGCCACCAAAATAAGCGCGATAGTTGCTGGGGGGCTGCCCGTCTTTTCCTTTCACGAAGTAAAAATATTCACTATACTCCCCATCCGGATCCGCTAACGCTTTCTGAAACCACTCATGCTTATCAGAACAGTGGTTTACTACCAAGTCCATAACGATATACATATCCCTCTTTTTTGCTTCCGCCAGAAGTTCGTCGAACTCCTCCATCGTTCCAAACTCTTCTGCAATGCTATAATAATCGGCAATATCATAACCCTGATCTACGAAAGGGGACTTATAGATTGGCGACAGCCATATAATGTCGATTCCCAACTCTTTCAGATAATCCAATTTTGAGATGATACCCCTGAGGTCACCAATTCCATCTCCGTTGGTATCCAAAAAACTTTTCGGATAAATCTGATATGCCACTTTGTCATTCCACCATTTCTTTTTCACGGGTTACTGTCTCCTTCCTTTTTTTGGAACTTGCTTTTACAATATACTGTTATTATAATAAAAAAACAAAGGTTTTTCTTCCATAATTATTGCTTTGTTTTTGCACTATACTGCTTTCGAGGTTTTTTTCTTGATTTAGAAGGAGAATAATATGGTAATGGCAGATCACAATCGGATATCCAACAACTGCGGACTCTCGCCGGAGCAAAAAGAAAAAAGGCAACACGGTGAAGTTACATTTCCAATAGAAAAATATGACACCCGGCTTGCTTCTGACTATCCTTTCGTGCCGCCCCACTGGCATGAGGAAGCAGAGTTTACGCTGATTCGGAGCGGGACCTGCACTTATCAGATTCAGTTGCAGTCCTATGAGGTAACAGAGGGGGATTTGGTTTTTGTGCCGCCCATGCAACTGCATTCCATCGGCGTGGGCGATGGCAACATGCTGTCAGATACTTTCGTTTTTCACATGCATTTTTTAGGCGCCGGAAACGGAGACGTATGCAGCACCCGCTATCTGACACCACTGATGAATCAAGCCTTAATTCCGCCTTTCATTCTCCAACACGGACACCCTATTTACAAAGATGCATTGGCATTGTTTGAAGAATTGGATGCTGCTTGGTCCTTAAAGGCACCCGGATATGAACTGGTCATAAAATCAGCCTTACTGCGTTTGCTTGCTATGCTGCTTCCTTATTGCGTCGAAAGTTCCGACGTTCCGACTACTCAGACAGAACACGCCTTCAAGTTAAAGACGGCTTTAGATTATATCAGGGAGCATTACACGGAAAATATCAGTATTTCCGATGTGGCGGCGGCCTGTTATTTCAGCGAATATCATTTTATGAGGTTCTTCAAAAAATACGTAGGTATGTCTTGTTTTGATTATATAAAAAATTATCGTCTGGAAAAGGCGGCGGAACTTCTCAAAGGCGGAGATACCTCTATTTTGGATGCTTCTCTGACATCCGGTTTTCATAACTTGTCTTATTTTTACCGGGAATTCAAAAACAAATATGGAATGACCCCTAAAGAATGGGTGAAGAAGGGATGATACAATCCTTATCCGTTTTTCCCGGCCTGAACCGTACAAACTGTATCCCTAAAATATGAAGAGTCCCGCTTGGATTAGCGGGACTCTCTTTCTATTATTCTACTTTTAAAATACCAACCGTTTCTTCCATCTGATGTGCTTTATCTTCCAACAGTTCTACTGTCTTACGCAATTCTTCCACGACTTCTCTTTGCCGTTTTGCGTTTGTATCCACCTGGGTAGAATTTGCACTGGTTTCTTCGGATACCGCAGAAATATTCATAATAGAACTTACTGCTTCTTTTTTGGTGCTTTCCACTCCGTTCATACCTGCCATAATCTTAGCAAGATTCTCTGTCATCATCTTCACCCGTTCTTCCACCTTATGGAATGCCGTTAAAGTATTATCCAACGATTCATCCTGTGAAGAAACAATCGTTTCTGCTTTGTTTACTGCATCTACGGTCTGGCTTGTCTGAATTTGAATCTGTGCTACAATACCACCAATTTCGCTGGCTGCCATCTGAGACTGATCCGCCAGTTTGCGGATTTCCTCTGCAACAACTGCAAAACCCCGTCCTGCTTCACCGGCTCTGGCCGCTTCAATAGAAGCATTCAGTGACAAAAGATTGGTCTGCTCGGCAATGTCATTAATTACATTTGCAAAATCTCCGATTGCCGCTGTCTGCTCGTTTAATGATATAATATCCTTTTGAATCGTCTGGGTGATTTCCACGGTTGCTTTTGACTTCACATGCAAATCATCCACAATTTCCAAACTTTCATTAATCGTTTCATTGGTATCTTGGGATATCTTGGAAATCTCATCCGTGTACTCATATACTTCCCCTATTTGATCTGAAAGTTCAGTAATACGGATAGAACAATCTTGTGCATCACTTGCCTGCAAAGAGACACCGCGCTCAATCTCACTGATTGCTTCGGAAATCTCATCACTGGACTGTACCAACCGCTCCGTGTTGGCGCCAACCAGTTCAGTGGCACCATTGACCGTCTCCATTACTTCTTTTACTTGGATAATCAGCGCCCTCATACTCCCTGTCATATGGGCGATACTATCTGCAATCTGACCCAGTTCATCTTTTCTCTTTGCTTTTATGCTGGCCGTGAAATCACCTTTCGACGCTCTATCCAATACCTTTGTAATATCTGCAACACCCTTACTCATGGATTTGGATAAGAACACACACATGATAACTGCCACAACAAACGCCGCCGAAACCATCAAGATTGTGATAAGCTGGATAATCTTAGTTGATTCCAAAAAAGTGCTCGTAGGAACGAGTGACACAATCATCGCACCGGTATTTCCCACTTTTGAATAGGCAAACGTATATGCTTTACCCTGCCATCTGATTTGTTCAAATCCCGCCGTGCCGGCTGAATTTACCGCGTTCTGATAAGCCTCAATCTCCGTGAATGCCGGTACATCTTCCTCATTTTTCTTACTGAAACCGGATTCTGAGTACAGGGTTACATTATTATCCGGTGCAATGAAAACCGCATAACTTCCTTCACCTCTGTCCAAGTCCTCCAGTGCCTCGTTAATCACCTTACGGTCAATGTCGACAATGAATATCGCCGTTTTGTCCATCTTTGTAACTTTTCGCCACATACTGATAGCATACTCAGAGGACTTAAAGGTTTTATCCTCAGCCGTAACTGATTCTTCCAAATACGGATGCGAGCCTAAATAGCCAAACTTTTCATCCGTAGAATCCAGCCAACTTCCCAGTTCAGACTCTTTAAAGGCCGTGTAATAATCTCCGGTCATTTTCATCGGAGTTGTTGTTAAACCTGCTACGTTATTGCTAAAAAGGTATACCTGATACACAAAATCGGAAATCGTTTTTAATCCTCTTATTTTTGACTGTACAGTTTCCTTTGCCTGCCCCTGCTCATCAGTAAGATTGCTGATATCTATATTTTGCCCCAAGTAATACAATGCCATATCGTCTGCCGTCAATATCTCCAACATTTCATCATCCACTTGTTGCAGACCCAACTCCAAATAATCACCTTTGGCAGAAATCGTTTTTACAAGAGCATTCTCTGCTTCCTGCATAATCATCTGTTTTGCCGTCAGGTAGGATACTGTTCCCAGTGCCAATATGAAGAAAATTAATACCGAAAAAGCCAGAATTGTTTTGGTAATAAGACTATCGAAGGAAAATCTCTTTTCTTTCTTTGCACTTTTTACTTTTACGTTTCTTACTTTTACTTTCTTCTCTTTGTTCTTCTCTTTGATTTTCTTTTGTTTTGCCATAACCTCTCCTCAATCCCACATTTTCTTTTTTGTTGATATTATACTACTATATTCGTATTTTTTAAATGATTTTTTGTAAATTATTGATAAATATATTGCGCAATCGCTTGCGCATGAATTTGTAAGCGCTATATTAGGTAAAAACAAAAAGGAGCCTTGAAAAAATAGGTAAATTAATGCCTATTATCCGGCTCCTTGCTCTTACTATTCAAACATGTTATTAATTTCTACTACTTTAAGGGAAAGTTCTCCCTCATCATTTTGCACCATTCCCAGCCAAATCTGACCGTCTGCACCCATGGTAATTCCCTGTTGGCTGCTAAACATTTCTGTACAGGTTTCCGCTTCAATTGCTGCCAGAAAATCTGCACTTACCTGACTGTCAGCAATATATTCTGACAAATCTATTGCATCTTCCATGGTGAGCCCATCTACAATAATGGGATAACTGATTTCATTTACGAATGTTTCCCAATCACCGTTTAAAATCATGTCTTTCACATCTGCCGCATAACTTTCTACTTCTGCCTCGGAGAGTGTGGTTGCTGCAGCATAAATGCTGTCTGCCTGGATTTCTGCGTTTACCGTGTCTGTCCATACATCGTCTGTAATTACCTGGTTCTGTACTTCTGTTATCTGGTCGTCCGTAACTGCTTCACTCTGTACTTCTGTTGTCTGGACGTCAGAAACGGTGTTCTCTGTGGTGCCACATGCTGTGAGCACAAGTGTACATACTGCTACTAATAATGCTTTCTTTTTCATAATTCTCCCTCTAAGGGCTATGTATTGTCGCCCTTGAAACAATATTAATTGGTTTGATATCGATATCTGAGGGTGATTATAGCAAAGGGGGAGAGAAGAATTTGTCGAAATTGGCGGCGGGATAAAATAATTTTATTTTATGATATTCTCTCAATAAAAAAGTGGTGCCTACAGGCACCACTTCATCCCCTTTTTCTTCATTCCCACTTTCTTGGCAAACTGCGTCACTGTTTCCGTGGCTATGTCATATTCTGCCTCCGTGTCCAAATGTTCCAACACCGCCGGTGTCTCTGCCGGCAGTTTCGCAATTTCTTCCATCAAAACCTCATAGTCCATGCCTCCCTCTCCCGGGATAACCTCTTCAAACATGGCTGTGGTTTCGTCAATCTTCAATCTGACATCCTTCAGATGCAATGTCACAATATAATCCCTGAGCATTCCAAAGGTCTCCCTGATAAATGCTCCGTTTTGATAGAATCTTCTGGGACTGTTCATTGTATTGCAAATGTCCAAATGTACTCCTGCTGCCTTTCGGTCCACCGATTTCAAAAAACGCAGATACTCTTCCGGCGAATCCAGAAAACAATAAGGCATCATTTCAAACGACAATTTCGTACGCACCGGTTTTACCACATCAATGATATGCTGACTTACCGCGACTGCTTCTTCAAAGAATGCATCACTGTAGCAATCCTTATGGGGACCAAACCAATTTTCCGTCCGTTTTGTTCCAAGAATATTTACGCAGGTGTCCGCTTCCAATTCTTCCGCCAGACGAAGTCTTTCTACCATATATTTTATGTTGGCTTTGGCCTCATCCTGATTCGGGTGAAGCGGATTACACCACGCTCCCACTTCTGCAATTTTAATATCGTGTTTTTTCATGTTTCTTTTAAAATCCTGCAAAAGAGCCGGATTCTCCAAGGTAACCCATTCCGGACACACTGCCGCTCCAAACCCCTTTTGCACGTGCGCCAAAGCAAATTCCTCCGGATCTGTTCCCTTATAAAAAACATAACCACCCAAACGCATACGAATTCTCCTCGCTTATATCCTTAAATGCTTTCCGTGTCTCCTATAATACTCCTTCATCAGTCCCACACACTGCATCACAGCCAAGTCTTCATACTCCGGTGCTACACTATCCGCAACATCGAGAAATTCCTTCAACTTGCAGACGCAGTTCATTACATTCTGGGTTTGCTCCCAATGATACTGCTGTTGTATCGGCAGGGCTAAATAGGAATGGTCAACAGTTTCATAATTTACTTCTTGGTATTGCATAAGCATCTTCCTCCTTCTGCACTTGAGACACTTATATGTTTACATAAAAAAAGACGATTTTCAACAAATTCTTTTCTCCTTATTTCGACAAAAATCATCTTTTTTTCTATGCCGTTTTATTCTTCCGTCTTTTTTCGACACAATAAAATAATACCACTGTGACAATTCTCCCCATACCAGTTTCCTGGAATGCAGAAAATCCCAAGAAGCTTCTCCCTATTACGCCGGGAACAATGAGATTGTTACTCGAACTCAATCGTCCCGGGCGGCTTACTGGTAATATCATATAGCACTCTGTTTACATGGCTAACCTCATTGATAATCCTGCTGGTTACTTTCTGCAACACAGGCCACGGTATCTCAGCGCTCTCTGCCGTCATGAAATCTATGGTGTTCACTGCTCTTAATGCGATGGCATAATCGTAGGTTCTCTCGTCACCCATTACTCCCACCGAACGCATATTGGTTAAAGCCGCAAAATATTGGTTGATACTGCGGTCCAAACCGGCTTTTGCAATCTCCTCACGATAGATGGCATCGGCATCCTGCACCATTTTAACCTTTTCTGCTGTAACCTCACCCACAATACGGACGCCAAGTCCGGGACCGGGGAACGGCTGACGGAATACCAAACTCTCAGGGATTCCCAATTTCAAGCCTACTTTTCGCACTTCGTCCTTAAACAGATTTCGTAACGGTTCAATGATTTCTTTAAAATCTACGCAATCCGGAAGACCACCTACATTGTGGTGGGATTTAATGACAACGGATTCGCCTCCGACACCACTCTCCACTACGTCCGGGTAAATGGTTCCCTGAACCAGAAAATCAACAGCTCCTATCTTCTTTGCTTCTTCCTCGAATACATGAATAAATTCTTCACCGATAATTTTTCTCTTAGTTTCGGGGTCAGCGGTTCCTGCCAATTTAATGTAAAATCTTTCTTGTGCATTTACGCGGATAAAGTTAAGGTCATAGTTCCCATCCGGTCCAAAAATCGCCTCAACTTCGTCACCTTCGTTTTTACGGAGCAAACCGTGGTCTACGAATACACAAGTCAACTGCTCGCCCACAGCCTTGGACAAAAGTACTGCTGCCACAGAAGAATCCACGCCACCGGACAAGGCACAAAGAACTTTTCCGTTGCCAACTTTCTCACGGATTGCTTTAATCTGCTCTTCCACAAAACTATCCATTCTCCAATCGCCCTTGCATCCGCAAATACCGCGCACAAAGTTGTACAGCATTTTCGTTCCTTCCGTGGTATGAAGTACCTCCGGGTGGAACTGAATCGCATAGAGTTTTTTCTCTTCCCATTCTGCCGCCGCCACGGGGCAGTCTTTTGTGGTTGCCACAATGCGGAAACCGGGGGCTGTTCTTGCAATATAATCAAAATGGCTCATCCAACAGATGGTATTTTCAGATACATCCCCAAATAATCGGGATGTGGTATCCACATGTACTTCTGTTTTTCCGTACTCACGCACCTTGGCGCGTTTGACTTCACCGCCCAACACATGGTTCATCAACTGCGCCCCATAGCACAAACCCAAAACAGGAATTCCCAGTTCAAACAGTTCCTTGGAACAACTTGCGGCACCTTCCTCATAACAACTTGCGGGACCTCCGGTTAAAATAATTCCCTTGGGATTCATGGCCTTGATTTTATTTAGATCAGTTTTATAAGAATAAATCTCGCAGTAAACGTTACATTCTCTGACACGTCTTGCAACCAATTGGTTATATTGGCCTCCAAAATCAATGACAACTACCAGTTCTTTTTCCATGTTTTCTCCTCTTCCATGTATCATTCTCCTACTGAAAAGTCCATCGTCGTATCACGGTAAATCACATATCCGTGCATGATATCAAACACCTCATAATCGTAATCTTCCATGTCTCCGACAAGTACCTTTTCCTCGGACACAATCACATAATGGCACAATGCCTCTTTGGCATACCCGGCCAATTGCTCTACTTCTATTTCATCCTGTAACATCAGATAACAGAACGGATCATAATAGCCCAACATCAATCCTCTGCCGTAGGGCATACATACTGTGGGGGAATATTGACGGACATAAAGCAAAAATTCTTCCGGGAATGCCGCCATCACTTCCCGTCCCTCAATCTCAATTGCGTCGCAAATATCCACCACTTCATCCGGAACATGATACTCATTTTCTGCGGCACTATAAAGGATACTTGAATAAACCAGTTTGCCGGATAACATCAAAATCAAAACAGCAGCAAGGCAAAATCCCATTCTCTTTTTCCCCTGTAACCGCTCCGCAATGTGCACAACCGTGTAACCGATAACCATTGTAACAGGCAACAGCCAGATAATTCTAAAATAAATTTCTTCCCCTACCAAACTGTAAAAGATTTTAAAGAACAGGGGATTAAAAAAACATAAAAGAACAATCATGGGTACATA
>CAYRLN010000026.1:0-10285 GCA_964425065.1 uncultured Lachnospiraceae bacterium
GCGCACTGCCTGCTGGCACCGAGATGTGCATGCCTGGTGATAACGTAGAGATGACCATCGAACTGATCCATCCCATCGCTATGGAGCAGGGTCTTACTTTCGCTATCCGTGAAGGTGGACGTACTGTTGGTTCAGGCCGTGTTGCTACAATCATCGAGTAATCTGCGCGTTAACAACGAGAAGATTATAAAATAAGCATAAGAATCCCTGGAGAGCATTTATGTTCTCCAGGGTATTTTTTTTACATTTATAAATTATTTTGCTAAAAAGACTTGACTATTTCAATGCGGTATTGTTTACTTAAATAAGTGGTAATAAAAACTATGTAAAGAGGTACTGAATAATGTTACATATTATTACAGATTCATCAACATTATATAATGTTGATGAGGGAAGAGAAAAAGGGTTTGAATCCATACCGCTTTGTGTGAATATTGGAGATTTGGAAGGAAGAGATCTTCAAGTGGATATGGAAGACTTTTATGGAAGGATTCAAAGAGGAGAGATCCCAAAATCATCACAGCCTCCAATTGGTGATGTAATAGAGGGGTACGAGAAATTTCCGGAAGATGAGATTATTAATATTTGCATGGCAGATGGATTATCCGGTACTTATCAGACAGCTTGTAGTGCAGTACAGATGGTTTCGCATAAAGAAAAAATAACTGTTTTCAATAGTATGACATTATGTGGTCCGCATCGATATATGGTAGAAAAAGCCCAGCAGATGAAACTGGAAGGTAAGACAAAAAAAGAAATTCTTGCATGGTTGGAGAAAATAAAAACTAAGACAGAATCTTTCCTGATTCCTCAGGATTTTGGATTTTTGAAGAGGGGCGGACGTCTTGCACCAATGACCGCCAGTGTGGGCTCAGTGTTAAAACTAAAGCCGATTATGACTTTGACAGAAGATTGCAAACAGTTGAAAATCTATAGTATTAAGCGTACGATGAGTGGAGCGATAAACACAATCATTGAGCATTGGAAAACAAAATGTCTTGATGCACGTCATATCTTATATGTGGTTCATGCAAATGTACCTCAAGAAGCAAAACAAGTAGCGGAGAAATTGAAAGAGGCATTCCCTGCAATTGAAGTACAAATATATCCTTTAAGTCCGGTGTTTGTAACACAGGGAGGTCCCGCTTGTATTGCGGTTCAGTATATTGAAAAAATGTAATATGTGTAAGGTTTTTCCTATTGACAATAAAAATAGTTTTTGTTAACATACACTCAATAACATAAGAAAAGCGATGACGGAAAAAAGTAGTTTACGCGGAAACATCCAGAGAGAATAGCAGTTGGTGGAAGTTATTTATGCGGAAGGTAGACGAAAACCATTCCAGAGCTGTAATGCTGAAATCATGTAAGTGTTACCGTAAGCCTGCGTTAAAGGATAGGATTTGATAGAATCTGAAGTGAAAAGTTAAGGTGGAACCGTGCAAAATGCACCCTTAAGGCTATATTACTATGGTCTTATGGGTGCTTTTCTTATGTTGTTGCAAAAATAAATTGGCTGAAAGCCCAAAAAGAAAGGAGCAACAAATTATGAAGGTTCTACGGAAAAATGGAGAAATTGTAGACGTGAATTTTGAGAATCAGGAGGGAAAAAAGGCATTTTGGCATACGAGCGCGCATGTTCTTGCACAGGCGGTAAAGCGTTTGTATCCGGATACGAAATGCGCAATCGGCCCGGCCATTGAAAATGGATTTTATTATGATTTTGAGTTTTCTTTTCCTTTTTCAGAGGAAAATCTGAAAGACGTTGAGGCAGAAATGAGGAAGATTGTAAAAGAATCCCTTTCTCTTCAAGTTTATGAAAAATCCAAAGACGAGGCAATTGCGTATATGGAAAATGCCAAGGAAGACTATAAAATTGAACTGATTCGGGAGTTGGATGACGGGGAGAAAATAAGTTTTTACAAACAGGGAGAATATGAGGAGTTCTGTGCCGGTCCCCATATATCAAACGTATGTCAAATCAAGGCAATTAAGTTGCTTTCGGTTGCAGGAGCCTATTGGCGTGGCGATGAAAAGAACCGGATGCTTTCGAGAATATACGGAATCTCATTTCCCAAGGCAGCGGAACTTGAAAATTATCTTCAGATGCTGGAAGAGGCAAAACTGAGAGATCACAGAAAATTGGGCAAAGAGTTGGGGATCTTTACGATTTTTGAACAAGGGCCGGGGCTGCCGGTATTTTTACCAAAAGGAATGGTGTTAAAAAATCTGCTTATTGATTACTGGAGAAAAATCCATCACAGAGAAGGCTATGTGGAGATTTCCACGCCCATTATGTTGGACCGCAGTCTCTGGGAAACGTCCGGGCATTGGGATTTTTACAGAGACATTATGTATTCATTAAAGGTGGATGATGCAGATTTTGCAATAAAGCCCATGAGTTGTCCCGGGGGAATGCTTGTGTACAAAATGCAGCCGAGGTCTTATAGGGAATTGCCCATGAGATTGGGGGAACTGGGATTGGTTCATCGCAATGAAAAGTCCGGAACGCTTCATGGTCTCATGCGGGTCCGCTCTTTTACGCAGGATGATGCCCATATTATTATGCGGGAAGATCAGGTGATGGATGAGATACAGGGTGTGATGCGACTTATCGATGAAGTGTATCAGATGTTTGGTTTTTCTTATGAGATTGAATTGTCAACGAGACCGGAACATTCCATAGGCAGTGATGAGGATTGGGAACTTGCTACGAAGGCTTTGGAAGAAGCGGTGAAAGGAATGGGAAAATCTTACGTGATTAACGAGGGAGACGGAGCCTTTTACGGCCCTAAGCTTGACTTCCACTTGAAGGACTCCATCGGAAGAACGTGGCAATGTGGAACGATTCAGTTGGATTTTCAACTTCCTCAGAGATTCGATATTGATTATGTGGGGGCTGACGGAGAAAAACATCGTCCAATAATGCTACACAGAGTGGTGTTTGGTTCCATTGAGCGTTTTATCGGCATACTAATTGAACACTACGCAGGTAAATTCCCGGTGTGGCTTTCACCTGTCCAGGCAAAAATTCTTCCCGTTTCTGACAAATACAATGATTATGCCAAGGAAGTTGCCTTGTCTTTAGAACAAGAAGGAATCAGGGTAGAAGTAGATGACAGAAACGAGAAGTTAGGCTACAAGATTCGTGAGGCGAGAGTGGATAAGGTTCCTTACATGATTATCGTCGGAGAGAACGAGCAAAACAGCAAATCCGTATCTGTGAGACAAAGAGATGGAGAGGCTGACAAGCAGGAACTGGGAGAAATGGAAGTATATCAGTTTGTAAGACGATTAAGAGAAGGAGGGAAATAAAATGAAAGCAACAATTGTGTTGATTGCAGACGATGAAGCAGAGAACTATGGAAGAAAACTTATGCTCGAAGCACACAGAATTGGGCAAATGGGATTTGAGTTAAAGAAACGGTTCAGTTGATAGAGGCGCAGAAAAAATTGAATGAAGAGCTGCTTGAGTGTTTATCCTTTTTAACGTGAATTAGGTATGGTATAATAAAAAAGATTAACATGGAAGAAAGTATAAAAATGCGTATGTATATATGCGAAAAATCCGGTAAAAATTTAAGAGAAAAAAAGAGACGGTTAAGTAAGCGGACAATAAGGAGAAAACTATGCAGTTGCCAAAGATGATTTTGTTTGATTATGGTCAGACCTTAGTAAATGAGCAGAAATTTGATGGAGTAAAAGGTACAGCAGAAGTTCTGAAGTATGCTACCAAGAATAAGTACAATCGTACAGCAGAAGATGTGCAGGCGGTTGCGGATGCGATTAATAATGAATTGGGACGATTTGACCCGGAAAGAAGACATTTGCAACAGGTTGAAATTCCTAATTGTATGTTTTCTCCCTACTTATATGAATCCATGGGTATTGAACTATCACTATCTCATAAAGAAAGAGACAAGAAATTTTGGGATGCGGCGTCGCCGGGAAAACCTACGGAAGGAATTTTGGGGTTTTTAGATTTTCTAAAAAAACAAGGTGTACGCACCGGAGTGATTAGCAATATTACTTATTGCGGAGAAGTGGTAAAAGAAAGAATAGATAGTATGATTTCAAATCATGAATTTGAGTTCATCATCGCCACCAGTGAGTATATGTTCCGTAAGCCTAATAAGAGGATATTTGAATTGGCACTTGAAAAGGCTGATTTGCGTCCGGAAGATGCTTGGTATATCGGAGACAATTACGAGTGTGATGTTGTAGGAGCGGGAAATGCAGGCATATTCCCGGTATGGTATGTAGGGGCAAAAGAGGGAATGTATGAACCAAGAGAAGACGTACTGACAATCTGCGCTTGGAAAGAGTTACAGGAAATGATGCAGGCGTTATGATTTTGTGGAGAATGAATGATTGAGTATTCATAATTAAATGCCCGGAGAAAATTATTCTCTTCCGGGCATTTTTGTTATAGAAAATAAACACCGCAAAACAGGAAAGTTTTTTCTCAAAATATTATTTATGCTATAGGTGTAGCTACAAAATGAAAGAACCGCTGTTTTATCAGAGAGTTTTGAGGAAGGAAATGAAACAAAACTGTCACAGTGGATTCAGATCTACAAAAACATAATCTATGGTTATGATGACGTGGTGAAATTGACCGAAGAAGAGAAAGAAGCAATTCCTTATGTTGTTTTGTCCAATCAATTGATGGCGCTTGGGTGGTTTGCGGAAACAGAAAAGTACAGGGAATTGTACGAGACAAACAAAAAGATGACAGAGTGGATAATCAAGGCTTTTGACGAGTTGAAGCTTAACTAAAAATCCCACACCAATTTAAAATTTCCCACCTTGTTTTTCCGGACCAAAATCCTAAGATAAAAATATAACTATCAAAGGAGAATAATGAGCGGGCGATGAAAAAGAAGATTCTTTCTATTATATTGTTAATAACAATTACGGTGGGACTTGTATCCTGCGGAGACTCAGGGAATAAAAGCAAATATGTAGAAAAACTGGACCGAACCGATGAAGGCTATGTTTTGGTGTGGAATGATGAATTCGATGGCGATACTTTGGACCGCACCAAATGGGATTACCAATACGGTAACGGCGGCGAGTACGGAAATTCCGGCTGGGGAAACAACGAGTGGGAATTTTACCTGGATCGTGAAGAGAATATTCGGGTAGAGGACGGGAAACTCATTATTACCGCCATGAAGGAGGGTAATGTTTATACTTCTGCCCGCATCCGAACGATTACAAATGGTGGCAAAGTTTTATTCTCCACGACTTACGGAAGGATAGAAGCGGCAATCAAGTGTCCAACAGGAGAAGGCATATGGCCGGCATTTTGGATGCTTCCCGTGGATTCTTCCATTTATGGCACCTGGGCGGCTTCCGGTGAAATCGATATCATGGAAGCAAAAGGCAGACTGCCGGGTCAGTTTAGTTGTGCGGCTCACTATGGTGCTTCTTGGCCGAAAAATGTATATTCCGGTCAGGAGTACGTGTTTGAAGAAGGAACCGACATAACAGATTTTCATTTATACTCCGTAGAATGGGAACCGGATGAAATTCGTTGGTATGTGGATAATGAATGTTACTATACATTGACGGACTGGTACAGCAAAGATTCCGGTGGAAATGATTATCCCGAGGGCGCCCCCTTCGATGTGCCTTTCTATATTCTGTTGAACATGGCAATCGGTGGAAATTTTGATCCGGAAGCAGATACAAAAAATACAGAGTTTCCGGTTGATATGGAAGTGGATTATGTAAGGGTGTATCAAAAAGCGGAGTAGCGGTTAAACAAAAGTATATATTTGTAAATATTAAAATTAAATGTTAGAATGTTCATTAGGAAAAGCTTGACGGAAAGAACAAGCATAGGAAACTGATTTAGGAGAAAACGGATGAACAAAAAAGAACAGTACAAGATAATGAACGCCCAGCTCAAAGCCCTGATAGAGGGAATCCCCCACCGCATTGCCAATATGGCAAATGCCTCTGCGCTGCTTTACGAAGTGCTTGCGGACATTAACTGGGCCGGTTTTTATTTGATGGAAGACGGACAACTGGTACTGGGACCTTTTCAAGGAAAAACCGCATGTATTGAAATCAAAGTGGGAAAAGGCGTTTGCGGCACAGCGGTAGAACGGGATGAAATAATGCTTGTGAAAGATGTGCATGAGTTTCCCGGACATATTGCCTGTGACAGTGCCTCCAATTCGGAGATAGTGCTTCCTATCCATGCAAACGGAGAAATAATAGGTGTTTTAGATATTGATAGTCCGCTTCTTGCCAGATTCGATGAGGAAGATAAAGAAGGGCTTGCTGAGTTTGTAGCTATATTTGAGAAAGAATGGTAGTAAAAAAGACATTCCGGTTTGAAGAATCAAACGGAATGTCTTTCTTTTTTTACCATTTTAGCAGATTGGTAGATTTTTTAACTTTTTTACTCAAAGAATATACGAGGGAATCAAATTTCTCCAAATCCATATCGAGCCATTCACCGCCCAGTAATGTCTGGATTTCGGAGGAAGGTTTGTCAAGAAATTCAATCAAATCATTGGGATGATACCCATGAAGAGGTGAAACCCCCTTTAAATTACAGACATACATGGTAACTTCTTTGTGCAGTTTTTGCTCATTTTCAAGGAAAATGTCCTCTTCCTTCTTTACGTCCTTCTCAAATGCTTTTTTAATGTCATTCCAATCAACCATTTCGCTAACCCCTTTGCTAATACAGTTTTTAATGCTAACTACCCTCAGTATAACACGTTTCTTTGTTTACAACAAATACTTCTTTATGTAAAATAAAAAAAGGAAATAAAAAGTATATACCAGGGAGAAAATAAATGAAAAAAAAGATAATTGCTTTGTTGGGATTGTTGTTGCTATGCGCACTCCCGGTTACAAAGGAAGCACAGGCTGGTCCTGAGGCGAAAAAAGTAGATGTGATGTTTATCCACGATTTGCATTCCCATTTGAACACGTTTTCCACAGTGGAAGACGGTAAAAGTCAAGTGGTGGGCGGTGTTGCCCGAATTATGACATTGATTAATGAACAGAAAGAGGAAAATCCCGATACGCTGCTTTTGGATGGCGGTGATTTTTCCATGGGTACGTTAATACAGGTGGTATTCGAGGAAGAGGCGTCTGAAATCAGAATGCTGGGTGAGATGGGATTTGATGCAACTACGCTTGGAAACCATGAATTTGATTATAAAGCGGCAGGGCTTGCCAACATGATGAATAACGCAGTTGCCAGTGGGGATGCCCTTCCGCCCATGCTTGTGTGCAATGTGGATTGGGAGAGCATGAAGGCAGCAGGACTTACAAGTGAACAGAAGATGCTGCTTGAGGCTTTTGAAAACTATGGCGTACAGGACTATATAGTGGTTAATAAGGGCGATGTGAAAATTGCCATTATCGGTGTGTTTGGAGTGGATGCACTTGCCTGTGTACCGAATTCGCCCCTTCTGTTTTCTGATCCGGTGTCGGCAGTACAGGAGACTGTTTCGAAGATCAAATCCGTCGAAGATGTGGACATGATTGTCTGTGTATCCCATAGCGGAACATGGTCTGATGAGGATAAGTCGGAGGATGAGATTCTGGCAAAAAGCGTGCCGCAGCTGGACTTGATTGTCAGCGGACATACCCATACAAAGTTAACGGAGCCCATTGTGCATGGGGACACTTATATTGTATCAGCGGCAGAATACGGAAAATATCTCGGCAATCTTTCGATGACTCAGAAGAGTGACGGAAGATGGGTTATGGATTCTTATGAACTGATTCCGATTAATACAAGCATCCCGGCAGATGCGGATACGCAGGAAAAAGTAGATGAGTTGATGGCCATGGTAGACAGTAAATATCTGGAGCAGTTTGGGTTTACCAAGGATCAGGTGCTTTGCACAAATACGGTGGAATTCCCTACGATTTCCGGTAACATGGAGTTTAATCTGGGAAGTATTATGGCAGATGGCTACACCTACACCGTTGAAAAATGGGATACCACAGATACCAATCCGGTGGATGTGGCAGTGGTACCGGCGGGAACCATACGTGACACCTATGCGTTGGGAAATATCACGGTGGAAAATGTGTTTAACTCATTCTCTTTGGGTATCGGTGAGGACGGAATCCCCGGATATCCTTTGATAAGCGTGTATTTGACCGGTGCAGAACTCAAAACCGTGGCGGAAATTGATGCCAGCATTTCTCCCTTCATGTCAACCGCAAGACTTTTTACAGATGGCATGTACTGGAATTTTAATCCCAACCGTATGATTTTAAACAAAGTTACAGATGTATACCTTTGCAACGGTCAGGAAGAAAGGGTTGAACTGGAAGATGACAAGTTGTACCGCGTGGTAACGGACTTTTATTCTTCCCAGATGCTGGGAGGAGTTACGGACATGTCCTACGGATTATTGTCTATTATTCCAAAGTTTGCGGACGGAACCCCGGTTGAAAATTTCGAGGATGCCGTGATTATGGTGGATGGAAAGGAACTGAAAGCCTGGGTTGCCATCGCTACCTATTTAAGTGAATTTGAAGATACAGACGGTGACGGTTACGGGGAGGTGCCGGCAAAATACGGCACATATGAGGGAAGAAAAGTGGTAGAGGACAGTAAAAAATTGACTGATCTTCTGAAACAACCCAACAAGTTCTTCTTTATCATAATAGGTGTTGTGCTTTTGGTACTGGTACTACTGATTACTATTATTGTACTGATAAAGAAGTTGATAGTGAAATGCTGTAAAAAAGTAAGAAATAGAAAGAGAAATAAATAAGTTGTTATTCTTTTCCCTCCTTTGGGAATACTATGGGGGAAAATGGAGGGAAAAGAGAGTGGAATCTATATGGAAATCGACGCATGAAGCAGAGAACGAAAAGGAATTACAGCAAAATATAAAAACAGAGACGGTAGTTATCGGGGCAGGGCTGGCCGGAATTCTGACGGCCTACCTTCTTCAAAAAAGAGGGCGGAAGGTAATTGTAGTGGAAGCAAAAAGAATTGCCGATGGGCAAACCGGCAACACTACGGCTAAAATTACCAGTCAGCATGGAATGTGTTACAACCAGTTAATGCAGAAAATGGGACTAAAAGAAGCCCGGGGATATGCGGGCGCCAATGAAGATGCTATCCGTTGCTTTGAACGAATCATAAAAGAAGAGAACATAGATTGTGATTTGGAAAAAAAGCCGGCATATTTGTACACGGAAGACGAAAAAAGAGTGAAAGCGCTTAAGAAGGAAGCGGAAGTGGCAACAAGCCTGGGTATAAAGGCTTCTTATATAGAAGGAAAACAGATAAGGGAGCTGCCTTTTCAGGTAAAGGGAGCGGTTTGTTTTGAAGAACAGGCACAGTTCCATCCGGTTAAATTCATAAGACATTTGGCAAAAGATATGGAAATCTATGAAAACACAAAGGTGCTGTCGGTGAAAAAACATATGGTTTACACCAACCGTGGGAGCATAGAAGCGGAAAATATAGTTTTCGCAACCCATTATCCAATTGTCAATGTCCCCGGGTTTTATTTTCTGAGACAACACCAGGAAAGAAGTTATGTCCTTGCACTGAAGGAACAGAAAGAACTTGCGGGCATGTACTATGGTATTGACAAAGGAAGTTTGTCTTTCAGAAGTTTCGGAGAAAACCTGTTGCTTGGTGGCGGCAACCACCGGACAGGCAAAAGGGGAGGGAAATATACCTGCCTGAAGCAAAGGGCGGAAATATACTATCCCAATGCAAAAATAGGAGCATTTTGGTCTGCGCAAGATTGTATGCCCCATGACGGGATGCCCTTTATCGGAAAATATTCTTCGCTAAGGCCCTACTGGTATGTGGCAACCGGATTTCAGAAGTGGGGAATGACCTCTTCCATGGTTGCAGCGAAAATAATCAGCAATCAGATATGCGGAATCTCTGATTTTTACAGCCAAATCTTTTCACCACAGAGAATTCGTATCCGGGCGGCATGGAAAAATTGGTTAATTGATATGGGGGAAAGTGTGCTGGGATTGGGAAAGGGACTGTTTAGTTCAGGAAAAAGAAAATGTACACATTTGGGGTGCAGGTTAGAGTGGAACGAAGAAGAAAAGACATGGGAATGCCCCTGTCACGGTTCCCGCTTTGATGAGAAAGGGGAATGGAAGGACAATCCCTCAAAAAAAGATTTGAAATATCGGTAAAACAAAATACTTTATTGCTTTGTGTGGATGGAGATGATATATTATATATGAAAACATTCATATGAGGAGGAAGTATAAATGGATAACAACATGAATAACAGCGCATATCAGCAGCCGG
>CAYRLN010000027.1:0-9787 GCA_964425065.1 uncultured Lachnospiraceae bacterium
CGAGGATTTTCAGTCCTCTGCTCTACCAACTGAGCTATCTGGGCGCATAGGCTTTTGCACATCCTCGTTATCATTCGATGCAACATTCGTTATTTTAACTTCTCACATTCCACTTGTCAAGCCCATGCAAAAATTTTTTGATAAAAAATTTTTATTCTTTCCACTATACTCTATATACAAAGTTCTCTTTCCTGGGTTTTGCAACCGGGTATTCACAGTCACGGTATCCTAAAATACAGTTTCCTACTCCCACATATTCTCCCGGCAACCCCCACTTCTCAAGAAGTTTCTTCCCTTCCTCACTTGCAAACATTTCCTTTGCACGATGAATCCAGCAGGAATCTACACCTACCGAATAGGCAGCCAACATCAGATTTCCCATTACCAGACTTCCGTCCTCTACTGCTGTTGTATGATTTTTATCTGCCAAAACAACTACCACCGTAGGCGCACCATAAAAAGGATCCGCGTCCGGATTTCCCATTACAGAGGCGTTCATTTTCCGCAGTTGCTCCCTCGTCTCCGCATCCTGCACTACAACCATTGTGGCCGACTGCATACCTCTTCCGTTTGCGGCAAACTTTCCGGCTTCCAAAATTGCCTGCAATTTGTCTTCTTCCACTAGCGTCGGTAAATATTTCTTCACGCTTCTTCTTTCACGCATAGCCTGCAAAATTTGATTATCCATCTCTTTTCCTCCTATTATTACCTTATTTTTCCGGGTATCCGTATAAATCATAATATTGCAGCAAAAGTTCCACCACTCTGCTGTAACTGATCATTCCGTCCGCCACTCCGTTCAGTTTTAAAGTTGTATCCGTAAAACTGTCCGAAATAGCATCTACAGTTTCCGTATCCAATACCGCTTTCTTCTCAATACGATCCCATTCCTCCTGTGTCAGGAAAATATTATCCTCATGAACCTGTGGCAAAATATTCTCCTGCGCCAGATAACGCTCCCTGTCATTCCCCACGGAAGTGTAAAAATCATTATCAATGTAATTCAGCACGCTTAAATATCCTGCGTATTGAAACACAATATCCTCCGAGCCGGTACATGCCAAATATGCAATGAAATTTGCCTCATTCTCATAAATAAATCCTTTTAAATGTGCCAGTTCATGGCAAAAGGTCGCAGGCTTATTCATAACATACATCACATCATTATAATTTGCCTCCATGGAAAACGGGAAATAATATCCTGTCATATATTGCTGGCTCATAAAATCCGAACTCGCCAACGGCTTTGGCGACGGATAATATCCACTCAAATTCTCATAAGTCTCTCCGAGCATTTTCATGGCTGCCTTCGCCTCCGTTGCAAAGTCTCCATCATACATAATTCTTCCCGCTTCGTCCCTGTACATTTGGGCGGAAAGAGAATTGCATTTTTTCACTACAAATTCCCGAAGCGTAATCAAATCTTCCAAAGAATATTCCCTGTCTTTTTCGTATCCTTCCATCCGGCTGAAATACTTCTCTGAAAAAGTGGTTCCGTGATACAGAATAAAGCAATTCAAAGTCATGATAATGGCAACCACAAGCAAAATCCAGGCCAATATTTGAAAGTAAAACTTACAAAATCTGTCAAATCTATTGACATAACGTCCCTTAGAATTTTTCTCCTGCTTTGCCAGACTTACTGTCAACATATCCATGGAGCGCAAAGAGACTTTTTCGGATTTTTTCCGGTATATCCGCTTTCTGATAAGAATCGCTATCCCCCAATTGAGTCCTAACAATAAAGCAACCGCCACCAAAATAAGTCCCAACACAATCAAAATTTCCCCTACGGAGAAAGGAAAGATTCCCGTTAACCTACCGTAGGTATTCACCCATATGGGAAAAACATTTGAAATGTACCAATCGCAAAAAGCAGCACTGTTCCATGCTACTACATTCAGCAATATCGTTACAATCCAAATTGCTATGTATACCTTCCATCTGATTTTTTTCATTTGACTATTTCCTCATTCCTGCTGCCTCTAAGGCTTTGTCATATGTTGCAAGGGGAATAAATCCCTGACCAAAAAGTTTCGTACCCTCGCCCGGAATAATTACCGCATCATCCAAATGCTGTTTTTCTCCCCCCTTGGACAATACTTCCCGCAGGATTCTGTTAAAGGTAACCTCGCCTGCTTCCAAATATTTTTTGTCCCCAGTAAGTTCATATCCGATGGCCATGGCTTCAAGCGGCAACGGGTTATCAATCAGTCTCATCAGGCTTGGAAGCTCTTTATAGTAAAACCCTCCTGTCTCTAACATGCAATTTTCCACCAAATCATCAACGGCGCGGAGTATCATTCCTTTCACTTCTTCGCTTGGACGTACTCTGTAATATCGCATTACACTTCCCACTGCGACGGAGATCATAAACGGCACACGGATTAATGTGTTGTCTGTATAAGTGGAAAGCCAGTGACCAAACTCCCGTTCCCACTGCTTGAAGTGGCCAACAATCCACTCGCCCTTCTCCAACCATTTTTCATCTCTTGTTTCCACATAAAGTGCAGTTAAAGTGCGCAGTGCCCACCCTGTCTCCCTGGCACTAAGTTCTCCGGTCTTGGAAAATGCAGGCGTGTCCAACTGCCTAAGTACATTGTTTCCGATTCCAAGAGCACATTCCAGGCCTCTCTCATCACCGGTAAAATGATAATAATCCAGCAATCCCTCCACCCATTCATGACTGGGAAGAACTTTTCCATTTATCACATGTCCCACCGTATGCTCAATCTGGGCGCCAATCCTCAATGGGTCCTCGCTGTAATGGCAAATGTCTACATCCATCCAGTGTGAGGCGGATACCAACATATAGTCTAAAAACCTTCTGCTTCCGGTTCTGGCGTACATAAGGGCACAGGCATGCACATAATCATATTCATTATTTGCCCAAACCGGTTTTCCGCCTCCCCTTCCCTGATTTGTATAATTCCGATCAATACTGTCTCCCCAGTTAAGCATGCCGAATCCGCGGTTGTGTGAATCTGCGCGTCTGGTTAACATAATTTCCGTATCAATGTTCATCTTATCCGGAAAAACATCCGGCATCACCCCGGCTTCTTTAAACACTTTAGGACTTACAGCCGGTCTGTCCGGCATTTGATAAATTAAACTGCGGTTGTCCAGTTCTGCCAGGGACTCCTCACTACCATGAAAATGCAGCAGGAATTTCTGTTCTCTGCTCATGCCCGGCTGCATCACTATTTGTTCCTCACCTCTCGGAACAAGCATCACCGCAATGCCCTCTTCATCTGCCCTGACTGCTTTGGGGTAATTTTGCTGTGCCTGATAAATAGTTGCGCAAAGACCACCCCTGTCATCTGTCCAATCCGCGAAAAATGTGCCGTACAGCACCTCTGCCATATGTTCATTGGATTCTAAGAGCAATCGTTGTGCGTTGATTTTTTCTACAGCCGCTTCCTTTCCTTTACCTAATGTAAACTTCGTTTTATAGTTGGAATATCCGGTACAGTATCGGGTTTCTGAAACAGGATACATATTTTCCGCTTCTTCCAGCGCCGCAATCCCGGTCACTGCTTTTAATGCTGTATTATCCTTGATTTCGCTTGTGACACTACTGTCACTTCTTGATTTGCAATAAAATCCCAGTGCTCCGATTGCCAATTCCCGCACGGAAGTGTTTATCAGCCGGTACGCAATCTCAATCCAGGGTTTTTCAGCCCAAGCAGTTATCTTAACCTCAAATTTCAATTCCCTGCCGTCTTCTGTTTTATGTAAACCATTCGTCTTTACTATCACACACAGCGGACCTTGTTCCGTTACAGTCCAAGTCCCAAACGTCATCTCACGGGCAGGAAGAATTGTTTCCTGCTGCCGCAGTTCCAAATATGGCCCTTCAAACCGGTCTTTGTCATAGAGCTGCCTTCCGTCAAAATAACATTCCAGCAGCCTGTCACTGTCATTTCGTACCTCGAAGTAACTCTCCCCGTTTTGGATTCTAAATCCGTTGTCCAACGCCTGCACCTTCAGAAAAGAATTTCCCGGAAAAGAAACCTCTTTTTCTCTGTTGCAGTTTAAATAAAAGTCCTTTTCCCCATTCCCCGGCAAATCGCCCTGAAATCGGACATACAAATATTTGACGGAACCGTCCTCGTAATTTGCAGTCACTTTACACTGTACCGGCAACACTCTTTCCCCGTCATAAACCTGTATCTTCGTTATATCTGTCAATTCTCCTTTTTTGAAGGGAACTGCCACCGCCATATGCTCGCCAACTCTCGGATAACGGTACAGTTTTTCCAAATGTAACTTTATCATTTTTGTTCTCCCATGGGTTATTAGTTTTATTCTATCGTATTTTCCCTATTCTATCCACTACTAAAATCTTCCGCATAAAAATAATTATGCTATAATGAATATAGTACTCTGTTTATGCGACAGATACTCCTAAACCTTACAACGCAGATAAAGGAGAGTCCCATGTACGAATGTCCAAATTGTGCCGCTAATTTACGGTATCATATTACTAAGAAAAAACTATACTGTGACCGTTGCGAAACCGCAATGGATCCCTATGAGTACCGGAAAGACAAAGATGCCGAAGAAAAAAATGATTACGAAGTGACCATCTTCACCTGTCCGCAATGTGGCGGAGAGATTATTAACGAAGAAACCACTGCTGCTACTTTTTGTAGTTATTGCGGTTCTTCCACCATTCTAGACAGCCGTATCAGCAAAGAAAAACGTCCTAAGTATATCATTCCTTTTGCAAAGACAAAAGCCGACTGCAAAAGGGCTTATTCAAAAGTTCTCAAAGAGGCTCTCTTTGCTCCGGATGAATTAAAAGATCCTGAACATATTGAAAAATTTCGTGGTATCTACATGCCCTATTGGACCTACGGTTTTGAGAAAAAAGAGCCTGTGTCCTTACGGGGTTGCAAAACCCGCCGTAGCGGTGATTATTTAATCTCAAAGCACTACCATATCAATACGGAACTGGATGCCACCTATGAAGGCATTGCCTTCGATGCTTCTGCTACTTTTTCAGACAGTTTAAGTAATGCCATTGCCCCCTTTGACACCAAAAAGGGAATGCCTTTTACTCCCTCTTTTTTGAGCGGGTTTTATGCCGATACCAGCGATGTCGGGGAGGGAATTTACGAAGCTGACGCAGAAGAATTGTTTAAAAAAGACCTGGGAAAAACCTTAAAGAGGAGGAAGGAATTCTCTAAATACGGGCTTGGTGAAGAGGAAAACTATTCTCTGAAAGAGGCCATGAACCCCACTTCCAAATCTGCCGATTTGTGCCTTTTTCCTGTGTGGTTTTTATCCTACCGTAAGAATGACCGGGTGGCTTATGCCGTGGTCAATGGACAAAACGGCCGTGTGGCCGCAGACTTACCTATTGATATAAAGAAATATTTAATTGGTTCTTTTCTCATTTCATTACCAATTTTTATATTGTTGAATTTGTTTTTTACATTAACACCTTCCGTAGTGTTGATTTTGTCCATTATAATTGCTTTTATCTGTCTCATTATTGCAAATGTGCAGTTAACCCGTATTACAAAGAGAGAAACACGCGAAGATGATAAAGGATTACTGCAATATATGAAAAAACCGGGTGAGAAAAAAACTGCAAGATTTCCCATTCTTATCAAACCGATTATTGCCATTGTCTTAGCTTTTCTCATACTGGTTATTGATCCTGCCGAAGATATGATTTATTACATTGGCTCCATCGTTTGCATGATCACCATGGGCTTAGTGGTCTTTGACTGTGTAAAGATGCATAATCTTTTAACCACCCATAAATTGCCCCAACTTGGCAGAAGAGGAGGTGATGAGAATGCGTAAAAAAATTATACGTTTCATTTCCTTTCTTTTTCTGTTTGTTTTGCTTCTCCTTCTAAATCGAACAGACAGTTACGCTTCCACTACCTATACCAATCCGAAAACCGGCTATCGTGTAGAAATTGAAGACGATGCTAATCTGCTCTCTTCGGAAGAGGAAGCGCAATTGGTGCAGAATATGGAAACAATTACCTCTTACGGTAACGTTGCCTTCATATCCACAAACAACAACAGTTCCTCTGCAAGCAGCTATGCAAAATCCTGTTACCGCGACCTTTTCGGAACCAAAAGTGGCACACTGTTTTTAATTGATATGGACAACCGTGAAATTTATATCTTCAGTGATGGAAAAGTATACCGTACAATCACCAAATCTTATGCTTTAACCATTACTGATAACGTATTCCGGTACGCCTCCGCCGGGCAGTATTATGAATGTGCTAATCGGGCATTCCAACAGATTTCTACCCTACTGGAGGGCGGACGCGTCTTACAACCCATGAAATATATCAGCAATGCCCTTTTGTCCCTGCTCTTAGGATTGTTGATTTGCTTTGCCTGGATTTGCTTTGCAACACGCCTTCGCAAACCGGAGGAGCAAGACTTCATGCGCCGGGTAATAAAACAAGTAAACTTCACTCCACCAAAAGCGGTATGTACACATACCACGAAAACATACAGTCCCCCCAGTTCAGACAGTGACAGTGGCGGCAGTGGCAGCAGTTCCGGCGGTAGCGGCAGTTCCGGCGGTGGCGGAGGGCATAGTTTTTAAAAAAGATAGTTAACCCAAAAGTAACCGCAATGTTTTTTAACAAAGCGGTTACTTCTTTATTGCAATTTTCTATTTCCCATAAAATACAAACTGATTTTTTCCTTTTCTTTTTGCCTGATAAAGTGCATCATCTGCCTTGGCATAAAGCTCTTCCATACATTTGGCATTGTCAGGATATAAACTGACGCCTATGCTGGCCGAAAGCTGAACCGTGGAATATTCCGCGCAGACATTCTGAATAGCCTGTAATAATTCCTGTGCCTTTGCTGCCGCTGCAGCCTCGCCGGGAACATTTCTCATCAGAGCAAAAAACTCATCTCCACCGATTCTTCCCACGATGTCACTATCCCGGAAATTCTTTCTGATTTCTGATGCCAGATTTACCAAAAACTCGTCTCCCCTCTGATGTCCCCGTGTATCATTGAGAGTTTTAAAGTTATCCACATCAATCATATACAGCGCATGGGTGCTATCCTCGTCTATGTTAAGAACCTGTTTGATTTGCTCCATCGTTGTCTCGCGGTTTAAGAGCATGGTCATCTTGTCCATCTTTGCCGCAAAAATCAATCTCTGCTCTTCTTTCATCTGGGCATCAATATCTTTTCCGGAAAGCATAGCACACAAATGTCCGCTGTCAATATCCGTCAAAAACCGGATATCAATCTTTACCCAGCGCAGCTCATTATTTGTCATTTTACGCTGGTATTTAAAAGAAAGACGACTTCTTCCACTGGCATAAATATCCTTCAATATCATCGGTGAAAAATGCCGGAAAAACTCTGCTCCCTCACACGTGTAATCCACAATCGATTCCAATGCCGCTTCGCAAAGTGATTCCACTGTGAAGCATGATTGAAAAGAGCATCCCTCAATCTGTTGTCTGCGCTGACTGATAATTCTCCAACTGTCAATGTCAATATAAGATACCGCAAAAGTATCTGCAGGCAAACCAAACAAATACCGCAATTCCTGCTGATAATGTTGTCTGGCCACATAATCCCTTGTAATATCTCTCGTGAATCCGAGAATTCCTATGAATCTGCCATCTTCATCGCGCAAAATATATTTGGATGTAGTTCCGTATCTGTGCTGTCCATTCTCATCGGTAATCGGTTCAATATAATCAATCAAGTTTTTTCCGTCTTCAATCAGTTTGCGGTCATCGGCCACATATCTTTCTGCAAGATTTTTATCCGCAAAAATCTCCCCGTCCGTCTTATTATGAATTTCCTCCACAGATTCTTTACCTACCATGTTTACGAAAGACAGGGACGCTGTTACGTACCGCAAATCCTCATCCTTCAAAAATATCATGTCCTCTGTATTGTTCAACATGGCTTGAAAAGCTGCCAAAATTACCTTTTCATTCTTCATATGCACAACCCCCATTGCATCTGAATCAGATGTACCATCTCATAACACTACAATGTTACCTTTATCGCTTGTTCCACTACTTCGACAAGTTTCTCCTCCTTAAACGGCTTAACAATAAAACTCAACGCCCCTTCTTTGATTGCCTCAACCACCTTATCTTTCTGACCAAGCGCAGAGCAAATAATAATCTTTGCTTTTGGCTCAATTATTTTAATTCGTTTCAGAGCGGCTATGCCATCCATTTCCGGCATTGTAATATCGAGAATAACTACATCCGGTTTGACTTCCGCAAATTTCTCCACGGCCTCCACACCGGTACTCGCTTCCGCTACTATGGAATGCCCATTTTCTTCCAGGATTCTTTTGATAGTTGCTCTCATAAAAATCGCATCATCTACTACTAATACCTTTGCCATAGTCTTTCTCCTTTCTTTTGTAAAATAAAGCCCTCCGTTTTTAATTAAAATGATAAATATAATTTTCCCAATCGGCTAAATATACCGATCCGCTTTCCGTTCTGATAAGCAATCCGTCTTGAACCATTTCTTCAACCAGTCGGTTTGTTTCCTCTACTCCATATGCGAAACCATACTGATAATAAGGCGCGCTTATTTCTCTGGGTTCACTAAACCCTCTCTGATACATGGCAATCTGTGCATAGATAAAATCTTTTCTTTGCTTGTCATAATATCCATAAACCGGAAGTTCAATCCCGGTACTATTGCAAAATTCGATTATCATTTCACGCTGTGCCCGTGCTTCTATTTGACCCCATGTTCCAATTATGCAGTTATATGAATTTATCGGTTCCCCGATTTCATACAAGGTTTCTGCTATTGATTGTGCATCCACGCCCTGTTCATACTGCCCTTTCAACTCTGCAAATGCAAGCCGAAACTCTGCAAAACTTCTAATCTGCTCCAAGTGCGGACGCATCATCTGAAGCAATTGGTTTAAACTGATGGGCAATGGCAACGTATTGGTCTCGATGCCTGCTTCAATCATTTCATCCAAAACCGGAATATATTCATTACAACGGGCTAAAATTTCCTCTGCCGGATAGTCTTCACTCTTCAGAATATAATCCTCGTTACTCCAAAAATAAGTATCCCATGAGGAACCGGAACGCGCATCCTGGATGATACACAATATTTCACTAAACGCATCCGCATATTCGGCTCCCACTGTAGCTTCCGATAACTGCTGATACAATACTTCAGACTCTATATCCGGATTAATCAACATCTGTCCTGCACAATACAGAGAAAAAACATTGAGCACATGATAAGAGTCCATTTCGCTCCAATAGGAAGGTTTGTAGATTTCGTCATAATTCCTTGCTGTCTGATAAACAGACCGGATAATATCCATATTGAAATTCATCTGTGCCAACTGGTCAATTTCCATTTCACAAGTGTTCCACGCCCATGTTCCAAGGCGACAGCCGGAATTCAACACATAACTGCGGAAAGACTGATAATCGCTTTCATTATCATGGTGTCCACTTTCATAAAGTGTAATATCATTGCCCAGTTCTCTCACAAATACATTCTTATCGTATACATCCACCCAACAACTGATTCCGAAATCAATGGCGGGATTGACTGCATGAAATTTATCCCGAAGCATTTTACTAAAATAGGCAATGTCTTCTGCGGTATTTAAATTTCCCGGGTCATAAAAATGTCCGATTAAACGGTCGCAATATTCTGCCAACTCTGCATAGATAGAATAGTACTTATCAAATGTTTCCACCACATCCGGGTTTTGATAAGCATATTCGTAATCTCCTTTATAGTAAGTTACGGTACTGTCTACCCATCCATA
>CAYRLN010000028.1:0-9655 GCA_964425065.1 uncultured Lachnospiraceae bacterium
TCCGCCAAGATGTCCGGCTAAATACTTATGAATGGAAAGATTGGTAACCTCTTCTATCAAACGGCCCGTGGTTCCGGTCGCATATAATTCATTTTTGCTTAAAATTCCTCTGTATGCGATACAAAAATTCTGCATCAATTTCTTTTTGGCATCATGTGCGATCAATGCAATATTCATGTTGTTTACCTCTTTTCATATTCGTATATTCTACTGGGATGTCTTACATTGCAGTCTGACATTCAATACAAAACCCATACCTATATATAAACTCCACAGGGAGGTCAGACCATAACTGATAAATGGTAGCGGCAAGCCGGTGTTTGGCAAAATAAAAGTTGCCACACCGATATTGAAAAAACTTTGGACGACGATAAGCGTGCCCATCCCCGCACCGATTATGGTTCCGGCAATATCCTTTGCTTTCATGGCCACCGACAGACATTCTATGCCCACCAATAGCAGAAGTCCCACAACGATACAACTGCCTTGAAAACCAAATTCTTCACCGATTACTGCAAATATAAAGTCTGTCTGGGGTTCCAGAATATAGTTACCGTTTTTTACAGAACTGATTTCGTTGTTTTTATAGCCTTTTCCGATTAATTGGCCGGAGCCGATGGCGATAACAGAGTTGTTTTGCTGGTATGCTTCTTCCATAGCGTACTCTTCCGGATCAATAAACGCCAAAATACGGTTACGCTGATAATCTTCCAATATTTGCTGGTCCGGTTGCATAATCAGATTTAAGAAAATGATTGCCACCGGTATGGCGACTGCAAGCACTCCGAAAATGATTTTATAGCTCAATCCACCTACAAACAGTATCACACAAAATACGACTAAAAGCACTAAACTGGTAGACAAATCCGGCTGCATGTAAATCAGAAGCCAGGGTATTGCAATCAATACAATACAACTCAAAATTATCTTGAAAGTATTAAGTTTTTCCTTATATTTCATGATAAACTGTGCAAAGAATAAAATCAATAATATTTTTGAAAGTTCGGAGGGTTGAAAACGAAAACTTCCAATCTCCAACCATCTTTCCGCACCGCCACCTTCGTCTCCTGCAAATTTTACAAGCAAGAGCAGTAAAATATTAAAGCCATACATGAGCCAATAAAATTTGAGTATCCAATTATAATCAAAAAAGGAAATAACAATCATGATAATGAACCCTACAATAACACCCACAATCTGTTTGCTTTGCAGAGATTCCTTTGCGCTTCCGACCGCAAGAATTCCGATAATCGAAAGAGCCAAAATCATTATTACTAATTTGATATCATAATTTCTTAAACGGTAATGTTTAAACATATATTCATCCCTTTATCGATATCATTTGTTTAAATCGAGAATAGGAATATTCGCATAAAGCGTGGGATTCTTTAGATTGCGCTCTCCTTTTGAACCTGTTTGGGTTATTTGAATTTCCATATTTCCCGTATCAATTTTCATGTATTTCGAAATCACTTTTGCAATATCAGCCTTAATCATTTCCATCATTTCCGGTGAACAGTTAACCCTATCGGAAATCAGAAGGATTTTCAATCTGTCCTTTGCAACTTCTTTCGAACGTTTTCTTCTAAACAGATGTCTCATCAGACGCCCCTCCCTTATACTTTATGGAATATACCTGTTACCCTTGTCCAAAAGGAAATGCTTTTATCCAATTCCATAAAAGGAATTTCATTTCCTAAAATTCGTCCGCATATATTTTGATATGCGCATCCGGCCGGAGTGTTGTTTCCAACCAGGGGTTCTCCCTGATTTGTCGAAATCACAACATTTTCATCATCAGGTACAATTCCAATCATGGGAACGGCCAAGACATCCACCACATCGGCAGCTGACATCATGTCGCCGCGTTTCACCATATCCATCTTAATACGATTGATGATTAAATCAATTTTTTTAAAATTATTTGCTTCAAGCAAACCAATGATACGGTCTGCATCACGGATGGCAGAAACTTCCGGTGTTGTCACAACCAGTGCCCTATCGGCTCCTGCTATGGCATTTTGAAAGCCTTGTTCAATTCCGGCAGGGCAATCTAAAATGATATAGTCAAACTGGGTGCGAAGATGCTCAATCAATTTTACCATTTGAGCCGGATTAACAGCGGTCTTGTCCCTGGTTTGGGCGGAAGGCATAAGATACAAACTGGGATTTCTTTTGTCCTTTATCAAGGCTTGTTTTACCCGGCAATTTCCTTCCACTACGTCTACCAGATTGTAGACAATCCTGTTTTCCAGCCCCATTACTACATCCAGATTTCTCAATCCGATATCCGTGTCAATGAGACATACTTTTTTTCCGGCTTTTGCAAGTCCGGTACCTACATTTGCTGAAGTGGTAGTTTTACCAACTCCGCCTTTTCCTGACGTGACGACAATTACTTCACTCATGTTTCCCTCTTTCTACGCTTCAAGCGTCCATGAATAATTTAATATCGTCCCCTGAAAAAGCTTAAAAAGCTTCCAGTAATTCTTTTGTCAAGAGTTCTATTACCAGCTTGTCATTTCTGACATAGGCAATTTTCGGTTGTACTTTGGGTTTGAGTCCCCATTTTGTCTTTCCGTTATTTTTATATTTGAAATCGCCGATTTTTAATTTTTCCGGCTCCATTTCAAGCGCTACAATATAATGGTTGCCACTGCCGTTTCCACCGGCATATGCCTCTCCGTAGAGACCGCCGAGAATAATAATATCCCTGGCTGAGATAATGGCACTTCCCGGATATACATCCCCCAGAACCACAATGCTTTTCTCTGTCTCCAGTATCTGATTGTTTTTTAAAGTACCACGATAAAACTGGCCTTCATTTTCAGAACCGGAAAGCCGTTTGTCCAGTTCATCAATGGCTTTCGTGAAATATTTATTTGTCTCGTCATCTCTTCCGACTATACAAACAATGTAAACATCACTGTTCTGATTTATCGCATTTAACAGGAGCAATTCTTCGTTATTGGTAAGCGTTCTTCCCTCAATGGAAAGAGCCATTTTCGCACTTCCAAAGAAAGTTCTTGACTGGGAAAACTTAAAGCCCACCTCTTCTAAAATTGTTTCAAACGAACAATCCTTATTTAACATCAGGGATATTCCGTTGGGATAACTTTTGATTAATACCGCATCTTTCATGTCGAAAACTCCAATTTAATCGTTATTAAACTCTGCCGCATCCAGTTCATCGGCTTCACCTGTAATCAATTCTTCTTCCTCAGCCAAACCATAATAATATTTAATAATATCTCTTGTTGTCTGGGCAGCGTAGTCTGATGTATAGCCAAATGCAATACGGGTTGCAATCGCAATTTCCGGATTTTCATAGGGGGCATAGCCAATAAAAAGCGCATGGTCGGCTCTGCTTAAATTTTCCTGAGCGGTACCTGTTTTACCTGCAACATTTACAGACAAATCGGAGAAATAGGATTTTCTTTCTACCACTTTTCTCATTCCGAGATGGATGGCATCCCAATAGGAATCCGGCATTTCAATCGTATTTCTGATATCAGGTTCATACGTAATTAATACTTTATTGTCCGCGGTTGTAACCTTGTCCAGCAATGTCAGATTATAGCAGGTTCCGCTGTTTGCAACGGTTGTTACATATCTTGCAAGACCAACGGTGGTAAAACTGTTGGTACCCTGTCCGATTGCAGACTGGATAGGATATTCCGTGGAAACCTGAGGAGATGACTCTGCGATTTCCACACCGGACTTCTCCGTTAACCCATACAAGTCCGCATACTTTTTAAGCATGTCCAAACCGGTCTGGGCATCATAAGTTCCGTCTACCAGACTCATGCGATAACCCACATCATAGAAAAAGAAGTTGCAGGAATATTGGATAGCGCCGGTAATATTCAGTTTGCCGTGTTTCCTTGGATATACCCAGCATTTCGGAGAAGGGGTAACTGCTTCGAAAATACCGAGACAATCTATTTGTGTTTTTGTTGTCACATATCCTTCCATCAATGCTGCCGTGGAAGATACCATTTTGTAGGTGGAACCCGGCGCGGTAAGCTGCTGCGTCGCATGATTCCACTGCGGCTCGGATTTGTCCGTAGATAACTTTGCAAGGTAAGCGGAACTGGACATTTTGTTGTTATCATATCCGGGATAAGAAACCAGAGCAAGAACATCTCCTGTATTTACATCCGTGATTACAACAGAACCGGTACAGGGATCCAGCGCAAGTTGAGCCGGCGTAATTTCCATGGAACTGATCCGATTGATCATAAAATCAAAAGCGGACATTTTGCCGGCATAAAGAGCGGTTTCATCTTCCTCTGCAATTTCTATGCTTCCCTGCTCGCAAAGCACTTTACATATTTGTTTTCCGGTGATTCTGTCATTCAGAATCATATATTTGTAAAGTTTGATTTGAAATTCATCTTTATTATCCAGAATATCAAAAATACATTCCACCATCTGTTCATAAATGGCTTCCGAATCCGAATATTTACTGTCTAAATTAAGTTCTGTAACGTCAACCCAGCCAACCGAAATAACATAGTTCAAATACTCTTTGATACTGATGACTTCATCAATTGTCCAGTCAATATAGGTTGCATCCGAAGTATTTACCTTGGAACGGTCAATAATGCCGCTGTCATAAAGATAACTGACAATATTACTTTGGTAAACCTGGTATTCTTTATTTAATTTTTTGTAAGGAGTGGTTCCGCTTTCCAGTTGTTCGCGGATTTTCTCATAGGTATCTCCTTTGTATTCCAAATAAGCCTGATATACCTGCTTTTCTGTTTCACCCGCATACTCTGTGGTGAAATTGTCAACATCAATCACACCGTTGTTAAACAGTGCATAGTACACATCATAAATGGGAATCGGTAATTTCTCATAATCCTCATTCGCATCTATTTCTTTAATGTTTTGTATGTTTGACACAAGAATACCCGCAATTTTCTGCTCCAAAATATTATAGGTGGCAATTTGGAGTTCTTTATCAATGGTAAGATAAACATTATTTCCGGCCACTGCATCCCAGGATTCATCTTCCATAATGCTCATAACCTTACCGGTATTGTTTACATATACGGTTTCAATTCCTTCTCTTCCCTGCAGGGTTGTTTCCATGTAAGATTCAATTCCAATCTTACCGACGATGTCATTCCTGTCATATCGGGTACCGTCACCGCCCTCTTCCAAATCAAGCGCATTCAATGACTCAATTTCTTCTGTGGTAATCTTACCGGTATACCCGATGATATGGGAAAAATAGATACTGTCCTCATACCGTCTGACGGTAGTTTCTTCAATGGAAACACCATCCAATGTATCAAGATTTTCCATAATGGCGGCAACTGTACGCTCATTAATGTCCGTGGCAACAGTGGTTCCGACATACTTCTGATAAGAGGTCAGACTCATGGCATACCGGATGGTAACCATTTTAAGGACTTCCTCTTTTGTATACCCTTTTCCGGGAATAAAATCGCTCTTGGAATTTCCCTCTTCCTCATAGTCACCAATCGCATATCTGCCGGTGCCGGCCATATAATTCATAACCTCATCCGGGGTGGCCGTTCTCTGCGACTCTTTTAAATCTTTTGTGTATTTTTCTCCATAAATATCCGCCAAAAAACGGAGTTTTTTTGTTTCTGAGGTGGCCGTAAAGGCATATTCTCCGTTTTCGTCAATCTTGATACCAAAATCATTGATGATTTCATCACCGTTTTTTTCGATAATCTTGATTAAATTGTAAACGTTCTGATTTAACTGTTTATTTTTTGACTGGCCTGTTGTCTCATAAACATCCTCGATTTTTACAGAATAAGCCAATTCATCATAAGCCAGAACCTCTCCGTTCCTATCATAGATATTTCCGCGGGTGGAGGAAATTTCACGGGTCTTTTTACTCTGTAACAGAAAATTATCCAGATATTCCTGACCGTTTATTATCTGTAAATCAAATAAACGGTACATTAAAATACCACCCAAAAACAGAAAAACAAGAAAAAGAATTGTCACTCTGCTTGTCACAATATATATAATGCTGTCTTTTAATTTCTCTAGAAAATTTTTAAGCACCTTATTTCTCCCTTGCTTCAAGATGCATGTTGATTTTTAGCACAATCGGGTAAAGAATCAACGTAATCACAGTGGTATATACCACTTCCGGCAAAATAACGGACTGAAAATAATAGGAAAAATTCAATCTTCCCCTAAGTAAAAACATCAGAATATAGTTGATTACACCGAAGGATAAATCGCTGATAATGATAAGCGCCATGGGCAATTTAATATCTTCGGGATAAAAAATACCGGAAAATTTACCGTTTAAAAAACCGATGTACATCATAATGAGTGCCTGAAAACCTACCACATCACCATAGCAGATATCGCAGAAAAGTCCGCACAAAAAACCGATTAAAAGCCCTTCTTTTTCACCCCGCATAAAACCGAAGGCGGATACAAGAACTATTAAAAGATTCGGAACGATTCCGCCAAAAGCCAGTGACTGAAAGACTGTAGTTTGTAACAGAAAACAAATCATGACGAGAAGACCATCCACCACAATTCTGCGCATTGCTAATCCTCCACGTTTTGTTTTAACCGGGTAATGACAAGTACAACATCCAAATGTTCAAAATCCACCGCCGGTATTAAATATCCTGATTTTGTCAGTTTATTGGCATCCAGTTCAATCTGGCTGATGGAACCGATTAAAATACCCGGCAGATATTTGTCACTGATATTGGAAGTAACGATTTTATCGCCCACGGAGACGGCTCCGGCTGTATCCAACAACTGGCTAAAACGGATGACACCATCCTGCATCAGTTCCAGTTCCCCGCTGACAATCAGGTTGTCACCTGTGGCCAAAACCTTTCCGCTTACGTTGGAATTGTCGGAAATAATCGAGACAACTTTTGCCCAATTGGGTCCCACATCCGTAACGCGGCCAACCAGGCCTCCCTCCGCCATAACATTCATGTCCACGGCAATACCGTCATCGGTTCCTTTGTCAATCGTAAAAGACTGATACCAGTTTCCGGCGTCACGACTGATAATATTGGCGCCGACCTTTTCATAATCGGAGTACTGGTTATCCAACTTATACAATTCACGCAAAGTCAGCAGTTCATAGCGCTCCTGCTGTAAAATTGTATTTTCCACCATGAGATTGGCATTTTCTTCTTTCAATTTCTCATTTTCTTCCAGTAAATCCCTGATTTGTGCCAATTCATCCGAACGGTTACTCAAATATGTACCGACACTGCTGATCCCCTTCTGAAAAGGTATCACGACATAGCCCACAGCTGTGTTAAGCGGGGCATCAAATATATTTGTGCTGAACGTCAGCACCATCATTCCTGTACAAAAAATTGTTAAAACAAAGAGGAGATATTTACTTGGTATCGTAAACCTCTCCCCTTTTTTCTTTATAATTGGGCTCATTTACTCATTCCTTCGATTGCATAAGCGACTGTTTTATAGTTATCTTCATTGATAATCTTGGAAAGACCAACTGCTACGCTGGTAAGAGGAGTTTCTGCCACATTCACTTTAAGGCCTGTTCCCTGGCTGATACGCTCTGCCAGATGATTTACCTGAGAAGCACCGCCTGTCAGATAAATGCCATGACGATAGATATCTGCAGCAAGCTCGGGCGGAGTGCGTTCCAAAATAACTTTAATATTATCAATGATTGTATGGAAGTGTTCTGAGAGACACTCATCAACCAAAGATGTGGGAATTTCTCTTTCTACGGGAAGTCCGGTAACAATATCTCTTCCGTAAACAACGGCGCCTTTGCCCTCTTCTTCCAATTCTTTTAAAGCAATTTTTACATTTTCAGCGGTTTTTCCACCGATAATCAACGAAAACTCCCGTCTTACCGCAGAACGGATTGCTTCGTCAAATTTATATCCACCCACTTTAATCAGGCGGCTGAGAACAATGCCACCCAAAGATAAAATAGAGATTTCCGTAGTATCGTAACCAACGTTTACCACAAGGACACCCTGGGAATTTTTTACATCGATATCAAGACCGAGACCATCTGCCACTGCCTTTTCTACAACCATGATTTTTTTTGCCTTTACGCCGGCATCTTTGATCAAATCATAAAATGCCCTCTTTTCTACTTCCGTAACGTCGGTTGGCACTGCAATAAAGTAATCCGCCGGTTTTGTATTTCCTTTCATCAAATCACCGATAAAATAGCGTACCAGCATCTCCATGTTTTTGATATCTGCAATAACGCCATTGCTCAGCGGATAAGTAATATTAATATTCGCAGGTGCTTTCTCATACATTTCAAAAGCAGAATCTCCATATGCAAACAAAGTGTTCTTGTTCTCAATGGCAATCATATTCTTTTCTACTATGATATTGTCTTCAATTTTACTGTAAATTTTAATATTGTTGGTACCAAGATCGATACCGAATGCATTGTTTGCCAAATTGACAACCCCTTTCTATATTAAACCTTTTTCTTTGAAACTAACGTATGACCTGTCACCGATAATAATATGGTCCAAAAGCGGGATTTCCATTAAAAGCGAAAGCTCCCGGATGCGTCCGGTAATCGTCACATCCTCCTTGCTCGGCGTAGGATCGCCGCTGGGATGATTGTGGATCAGAATAAACTGAACCGCCTCTGCTTTAAGTAACTCCACAAAAACTTCTCTTGGAGATAAAAGAGACATTTTTACGGTTCCGCTGGAAAGCTCCACCTCTTTAATCAGGTGTCCTTTGCTGTCAAGAAGCATTGCAATCACACATTCTTTGTTTCTGTGTCTTAGTTTTTCCATGAAATAGGCGGCAACCGTACCGGATTTTTGAAATACCAAATCTTCCCACGCACTTGTACTTGCAATTCGTTTGGAAAGTTCCGTGATACATTTCAGTTTTACCGCTTTTACCGGACCAATTCCTTTTATCTTCGAAAATTGTTCCAAACTCATATGAAACAATCCCAGCAATCCCTTTTTCCCGCACTCACATGCTTCCAATACGGAATTTGCCAGTTGCAGGGCATTGCAGTTTTTTGTTCCGGTTCGAAGAATAATGGCTAGCAGTTCGGCATCGCTCAAACTTTCGGCACCATAGGCCACAAACTTTTCATAGGGCATTAAAACTTCTTTTGTTACTCTGTTTTGTTCTTTCTTCATACGTCTCCTTTGTGTCGACGTATTTCAGTTCCTTAGCGGATGAATTTGTATACAATCAGGGATAGAATAACTCCGAGTACACTGGAAATGGTTATTTTAATTTTGAGTCCGAAGGTCAAAACAAGAAATCCCAGATCCAGTTCCACCGGATTCGTCATTCCAAAGGCCTGTCCATAGTCTAACCATGTTCCCTCAAAATAAGTACCGATAAATCTACCGATTACAAATCCAACAAGCACTAAAAGAATCAGTGTCCAATTAAATTTCTTCAATGTGCTTCCCTCTCGCATGTGTGCCATAATCACACATGTTCTTTTGCATGTTTGGCAAACACCAAACTATAAATAATATTAACACAATTCCCATTTTATGTATATAAAATTCATGGAAAAAGTTTCGACACAATTTTTTTGTCGAGACATGACTGTAAACTTTTTAAAATGCCGAATTTTGCATGTTGCCAGGTAAGGCCACCCTGAAAATATACGGCGTAAGGAGGCTTAATCGGTCCG
>CAYRLN010000029.1:0-9617 GCA_964425065.1 uncultured Lachnospiraceae bacterium
CGTGCGGAGAGTATGGGGTATACGGTTGTGGACCCGCCTTCGATTATTGCAACCCACTTGACGGAAATTATCAGACAGTATATTTCAGAACTTCTTACCAGACAGGATGTGCAGAATCTGGTCAACAACCTGAAAGAGACAAATCCTTCCCTGGTAGAAGAACTGATACCCAAGTTGCTTGGTCTTGGTGAGATTCAAAAGGTTTTGCAGAATTTGCTGAAAGAGGGTATTTCCATCCGGGATTTACTTACCATTTTTGAAACATTGGCAGATTATGCACCTACTACGAGAGACTCTGATATTTTGACGGAGTATGTAAGACAGAGCCTCAAGAGAGCAATCTCCAACAAATTTTTCCCTACTCATGAGACTACCAGTGTGGTAACTCTGGATCCGAAGATTGAACAGGAAATTATGGGTAGTGTAAAACAGACGGAGCAAGGCGCGTATTTGAATTTGGATCCTGAAAGAACGAAGAAGATTATGGCGGCTGTGGGAAATGAAGTACAGAAACTGGAAAGTTTGGGAAAGAACCCCATTATTATTACCTCGCCCATTGTACGTATGTACTTTAAAAGGTTAACCGAAGACTATTACAAGGATTTGATTGTCGTTTCTTATAATGAGATTGAATCCAATGTTGAATTACAATCTGTAGGAATGGTGACAGCATAATGATAATCAAGAAATTTCTTGGAAAAACAGAAGAGGAAGCGGTAGCAAGTGCAAAAAAAGAGTTGGGTAACAATATCGTTATCATGAATGTAAAAGAAATCAAGAAAAAAGGTATTTTTGCACTTTTTAAGCCGAGTACCGTTGAGGTGACGGTGGCGTTGGAGGAAGAGACAGAGCGGGCATATAAGGTGCGCCGGGAGGGCGTGATTGCTCCGGTTCCTTCCACGGGACAACAACCGGCAACAGAAAGGAAATCTTTTGCAGATGTTTTGGCAAACGACACCAAAGAAGGAAACAAGGTAGAAGAACTGGAGGAGAGACTGGACAGCCTGCAATCCATGTTGGAACAGAAATTTCAAGAGCAGGAAGAACTGGCAGAAGAAAGGAAAAACGAAGAGAAAAAAACGGAGGAAGAGCCGGAGAAGGATGAGCCCTTCCTGAAATTTACAAAACTTCTGTATCAGACAATGCTTGATAATGAGATTGATGAGGTATATATCAACCAAATAATGGCTGAGATAGAGAAGGCTCACAAACCGGGAATGCCCTTTGATTATGCGTTGGCCAATACCTATCAGAAAATGATTTTGAAATTTGGCAAACCGGAGGAGATTACTCCTGCAGAGAAAGGACCCAAGGTTGTATTTTTTGTAGGTCCGACAGGTGTTGGAAAAACCACAACGATTGCGAAACTTGCCTCTAAATTTTGTGTGGAAGCGAAGAAAAAAGTGGCACTTCTCACGGCGGACACTTACCGCATTGCGGCAGTGGAACAACTTCGTGTTTATGCCAATATTCTAAATGTGCCTTTCCGGGTAATTTATACGGTAGAAGAGGTGGAAGCAGCACTGCAGGATTTTGCCGGTTATGATTATATCTTTGTGGATACGGCAGGTCATTCCCACCAGAATCAGGAACAAAGGGAAAATATGTGCTCCTTTATCCACTGTGTGGACGGTCAGGCTGAAATAGAAGTGTATCTTGTAGTCAGCGCAACGACCAAATACCGTGATCTCTTGCACATTGCGGACGCTTATCGTGAAATGGGCGATTATAAGTTGATATTCACAAAACTGGATGAGACAGAGGCTATCGGTAGTCTGTTAAATCTTAAATTGTATACAGGCGCACCTCTTTCTTATGTGACTTGCGGACAGAACGTACCTGATGATATTGAGAATTTCAATCCTCAGAAGACAGTCAAAATTTTATTAGGCGGAAAAAAGTAAAGGGGGTAGAAAGATGGATCAGGCAGAGCAGTTACGAAACATAATAAAAGCGGAAAATCAAAACAGACCTGTTGCCAGGGTGATTACCGTTACAAGTGGTAAAGGAGGCGTCGGAAAATCAAATACAGCCATTAATTTAGCAATCCAGTTCCGAAAGATGGGTCAGAGAGTAATTATTTTGGACGCTGATTTTGGTCTTGCGAATATAGAAATCATGTTTGGCGCGGTACCCAAACATAATCTTTGTGATTTGATTTACCAAGGAAAGAATATAAGAGAAATTATTACATGGGGACCTATGGAAATCGGTTTTATTTCCGGAGGTTCCGGAATAGCGGGAATGTCCAATTTGGGTCGGGATTATCTGACATATATCATACAGAACCTTGCAGAATTGGATGCGATTGCGGATGTGATTATTGTGGATACAGGGGCAGGAATTGCAGATGCGGTACTTGAGTTTCTGGTAGCCAGCGGTGAAATTATACTGGTGACAACTCCGGAACCCACGTCCATCACCGATTCGTACTCCCTGTTGAAGGCGCTCAGCAGACATCCGAGATTTTCAGCCGAAGCATCACCGATTAAGATGATAGCAAACCGGGTGGAGCATGAGGCGGAAGGTTTGTCCTTGTTTGAAAAATTAAATGCAGTGGTTGCAAGATATTTGAAGTTACCGATTTCTTATTTGGGAGCGGTGCCGCAGGATATACAGCTCAGTAGGGCAGTTATGCAGCAGACACCGGTGTCGCTTCAGCATCCCCAGGCAAAATCCAGCCTGGCATATGAGGCGATTGCAGCGAAACTTATGGGGAATGAAATGCCGAGCCAAAAGAGAGGTATGGCTGCATTCTTTTCACATATTATTTCAGGAAAAAAGATGGGGTAGGGCAAATGTTGACGAAATTAGTTGAAGTGGGAAACCGTGTGGAATTGCAGTTGGTGGAACGCCTCCGTGATTCCGAGAAATCCAAAAAAGTATATCAGAGCGCAGTGTATGACGTTCTGTCAGAGGATAGACTGGAAATCACAATGCCGATTGAACAGACGAAACTGATACTCCTGCCGGTTGACAGTGAGTGCGATGTGGTACTGTACGGCAAAGGCGGCTTGTATCAGTGTTTTGCACGAATTATCGACAGATATAAGACAAACAATGTTTATATTCTGGTAATCGAACTGGTTACGAATTTAAGAAAATACCAGAGACGGGATTATTACCGTTACAGTTGTGCTTTGGAGATGTGTACGAGAGAACTGGAAGAGGATGAGATTAAGGCTGTTGAACAGAACGAAAATTATGATCTGACTCCGGGACTTCCATTGAAACAAAGTCTGATTATTGATATCAGCGGTGGAGGTCTGCGCTTTTTGGCAAGCCACAAATATGAGCCCAAGAGTTTGATTTATTGTACATATCAGTTGCTTGTGAAAGGGCAAAATAAAAAGTACGAGCTCATAGGAAAGATTTTAAGTGTGAAGAAATCCGACAATAAACTCGGAGCCTATGAACACAGAGTGCAATATATAAATATTGATGAGACAACACGCGAAGAAATTATTAAATATATCTTTGAAGAAGAACGGAAAGAAAGACGCAAAGAGTGGGACATGAAATAAGACTTAAGTGAGGTGCTTGCTGTGGAGAAAAAAATACTTATTGTAGATGATTCTGCACTCATGAGAAGTGTGCTGTGTGATATAATAAACAGTGACAACAGATTCCGAGTAGAAGACCGGGCAATAAATGGTTTGGAAGCCTTGGACATGCTTAGCAGAAAGAAGTACGATGCTGTTGTTCTGGATGTGAACATGCCTAAGATGGATGGCTTGCAGTTACTGAAGGAATTACAGAAATTTAAGATTTCTGCAAAGGTCCTGATGGCCAGTACGGACACTTATGAAGGGGCGAAAACGACCTTGGATGCATTGCAACTGGGGGCCCTTGATTTCATACATAAGCCTGACCGTTCTTTCCAGTGCAGACAGGATGATTTCAAGGACGAACTGCTCGCAAAACTGGCAGTTGTTGCGGATGCGAAGGCTCCTGTATTTACCACAATGGAGAGAATAAAGGAGGAAACGGCAAATACCAGAAAGATGGTGGAAATCGTTCAGAAGAGTTCTGCGGTAACCACAGGAAATAAACTGGTAGCCATTGCCTGTTCCACCGGTGGACCGAAAGCATTGCATTCCGTTATACCGTTGTTACCCGCGAATCTGAAAGCACCTGTACTTATTGTACAGCACATGCCAAAGGGATTTACAGCATCTTTGGCGGAGCGTCTGGACAACCTTAGCGATGTAAATGTTAAGGAAGCGGCAGAAGGAGACGTTCTGGAACCGGGTAAGGTGTACGTGGCTATGGGCGGTATGCACATGAATGTCAGAACCGTGCCGGGTGGAAAATACACCATATATTATTCGGATGAACCGGCCAGAGAAGGCGTTAAACCATGTGCGAACTACATGTATGAATCCCTGGCAAGCAGCCGGTTTGACGAGGTGGTATGTGTGGTTATGACAGGTATGGGAGCGGACGGAACGAAAGGAATCGAGAACCTGAAAACAAAAAAGAAGGTACGCGTAATCGCCCAGGATCAGGAAACCTGCGCCGTATACGGAATGCCGAAAAGCATTGTGTCAGCAGGACTTGCAGATCAGGTAGTACCTTTGGAGCAAATTGCACAGGAAATAATATTAAACGTGGGGGTAATGTAAAATGGATGTTAGCCAGTACCTTGAGATTTTCCTTGATGAAACAAAAGAACATTTACAGAATCTGAATACTCAGATTTTGGAATTGGAGCAGGATTCCGAAAACATGGATACCATTAATGAAATTTTCCGCGCTGCCCATTCCCTGAAGGGTATGGCAGGAACCATGGGTTATAAGAGAATGCAGGCATTAACCCATGACATGGAGAATGTATTCTCGGAAGTGAGAAATGGTAATTTAAAAGTGAATGCTGAGCTTATCGACACCGTGTTCCAGTGTTTGGATGCGTTGGACGAATATCTGAATAATATTCAAACTGCTGCGGATGAGGGAACAAACGATAACGAACCTATTATCAACAAGTTGACAAGTATTTTAAAAAGCGGCAGTGCTACCGGAACTTCCAAGGAGAAAACTGCAAAGGCAGGAAAGAAAGAAAAGGAAGCAGATGGTAGAAAGTGGCTCCGGATTAAATTGGACGGCACGGATTACCGTGTGATTACTGCGGCTGAAAAACAGGGTAAGAATGTATACGGTGTTACCGTTAAAATACAGGAAACATGTCTCTTGAAAGCAGCAAGGGCATTCCTGGTATATAAGGCTGTGGAAGAATTGGGTGAAATTATTATCTCCAATCCATCCGCACAGGATATTGAAGATGAAAAGTTTGATTTGGATTTTTCACTTGTGGTGATTTCGGAAGCCGATTTGGAAAAAGTGAAAAAAGCGGTTATGGGCGTTTCTGAAATCGAAAGCGTGGAAGCGGACAAACTTGATATGAGTCAGATGGAAGTGGAAGAAGACGCTGTTATGCGTGGCGGAAATGTTGATATCCGGGACACAGTTATGGAAGAAAATGCGGTTGCAGTCCAGGCGACAGTACAGGAGCGCGCAGCGGAGACAAAGGCTGCTCCGGCAGAGAAGAAGCAACAGGCTGCAAAACCGGTTGTAAACCGTACCGTCAGGGTTGATATCGAAAAACTGGATGTTCTGATGAATCTGGTCAGCGAATTGATTATTGCAAAGAACTCTCTTGTGGCAGCTTCCAACAATACACAGGACAATACACCTGCAAGTGTTGCATTTAATGAGCAGATTGAATATCTGGGCAGCGTTACAACCAATCTTCATGAGTCTGTTATGAAGGTACGAATGGTTCCCATTGAGAGCGTTGTAAATAAATTCCCTCGTATGATCCGGGACTTGTCCAAAAAATTGAACAAGAAAATGGAACTTTACATGTCCGGTGAAGAGACAGAATTAGACCGTACCGTGGTGGACGAAATCGGTGATCCTTTGATGCACCTGCTCAGAAATGCAGCAGATCACGGCTTGGAGTCGGCAGAGGTACGTGCACAGAGAGGTAAGCCATCAGTTGGTTCTATCTGGTTGGATGCTTATCAGGATGGAAATAACGTAGTGATTGAAGTCCGTGACGACGGTAACGGTATTGATACAGAAGCAGTTAAGAAGAAAGCGATTGAAAGAGGAACAATCACCGCGGAACAGGGTGAAAGCATGTCCGAGAAGGAAATTTGCGATTTGTTGTTCCTTCCCAGCTTCTCTACCGCAAAAGAGGTATCTGACGTATCCGGCAGAGGCGTAGGTCTCGATGTTGTTAAGAGCAAAATCGAGTCCCTTAGCGGCGAAGTGGAAGTCAGAAGCAAACTGGGTGCGGGAAGTACATGGATTATCCGACTTCCTCTGACTTTGGCTATCATTCAGGCACTTATGGTTGTTGTGGGCGGAGAGAAATACGCAATTTCCCTTGGCGCTATCCAGACAATCGAAGATGTATCTCCTGATGAAATTAAACTGGTACAGAATAAAGAAGTAATCCATTTGAGAGGAAATGTCATTCCCATCATTCGTCTGTCTAACGTTTTGGAAATTGAAAGCCTGAAGGCCGACGACGAAAATATGGTTGTAGTTATTGCTAAGAAGGGCGATAAACAGGTAGGACTTGTTGTTGATGAACTTTTGGGACAGCAGGAAATTGTTATCAAGTCTATGGGCAAATACATTGACAATAAGTGCAAATTAATCAGTGGTGCGACTATCTTAGGTGATGGTGAGGTTGCTCTGATTTTGGATGCAAATACGCTTATTTAACCATGATGAGATGCCGGTTGCGGCAGGAATGGAGGACAAAATGGAAGAATTAAAGGTAATGGGCGATACTACCCAATATATTGTGATCAGATTAGGCGCTGAGCAGTATGGTATTGATATTAAGCATATTGATAATATTGTGAGAATGCAACATATCACAAGAGTTCCCAAGGTGGACGAATATTTGAAAGGCGTTATCAACCTGCGTGGTGAAGTTATGCCGGTAATGAGTATCCGTTTGAAAATGGGACTTGAGGCGGATGAATATACAAAGTCCACCAGAATTATTATTCTCAAATTAGAACAGCACGGTATGGTAGGCGTAATCGTGGATGAAGTGAAAGAAGTTGTTACGCTTTCCGCCTCACAGGTTGAAAAGATGGCTTACGACAAAGACGAGGTAAACTTTATATTTGGTGTTGGAAAATACGAAGGCGGGTTGATTTCCCTTTTGGATTTAAATGCGGTACTTCATGAGAAAGAAACCGTATAAAAACTCGCAGAAAGGCATGGGAAAAAATGGGTAATATGAGTTTGGAACAAGTGTCCGAAACCTACATGGATGTGTTGCAGGAAATCGGTAACATTGGTGCAGGTAATGCAATGACGGCTTTATCGCAAATGCTGCAGTGCAAAGTGGATATGAAAGTTCCTCAGGTTAAATTGTTGGAGTTTAACGAAGTTGGAGCACTGATGGGTGGCGAGGAACAGGTTATGGTAGGTATTTATCTTGCCGTTGAGGGGGATATTACCGGAAGCATTATGTTCCTTGTAGAAAAGGCATCTGCCAAGCACCTTGTCAACAAAGTGATGATGGGATACGGAACCAGTGAAGGTGATGAACTGAATGAAATGGAAATGTCTGCCATGAAGGAAGTCAGCAACATTATCACAGGTGCTTATTTGAATTCCCTGTCTTCATTAACCAATTTGATGATTTATCCGTCACCGCCTGACTTGACCATGGACATGGCGGGGGCAATCTTGAGTGTGCCTGCCATTGAGTTTGGTATACTTGGAGATAACCTTCTATTGATTCAGTCCCAGTTTTATGACGAAGTGGAAATTGACGGATATTTTATTCTAATCCCGGATATTGAGTCTTACAGTAAAATTTTAACATCTTTAGGAATCTTGTAGAGAGGGATTGTTATGAGCGAAGTGATAAAGGTTGGGATGGCAGATTTAAATGTCTGCATGGCTCCTGACGGGTTAACGACGTTAGGACTTGGTTCCTGTGTGGGAATTGCCCTTAGGGACCCGGTCTTAAAAATAGGGGGATTGGCTCATATAATGCTGCCTGACAGCACTGCTATCAGAGGAGGCTCGAGCAATATCCCTAAATTTGCAGATACGGGTATTGAGGAATTAGTTCGCAGGATGGAAGCGATGGGGGCAAAAAGAAACCGTTTGACAGCCAAGCTGGCAGGCGGAGCAACAATGTTCGCCACACAGAGCAAATCCGATTTGGTAAAAATCGGTGAGAGAAATGTATTGGCTTCCAAGCAGAAACTGGCGGAATTAAAGATTCCCATTCTTGCAGAGGATACAGGAAAAAACTACGGACGTACCGTTGTTTTTTACCCCGAGACGGGAGAATACATAATCCGCGCAGTGGGAAGAGACCAAACAGTAATTTAGGAGTGGGATAAGGATGAATAGAAAATCAATTCCGCTTGTATTAATGTTACTTGCGGGTGCGGTTACTTGTATAATTACATTTATTAAAAAATATTCTGTCATCGATAAACTGGTGGCATTATTGGTGGTGCTGATTATTTTCTTCGTTTTAGGCAATGTGCTTAGATTTACGTTGGATTATTTTGACAGAGAAAATGAAAAGAAAGCACTGGAAGAGGGAGAAGTAATCGAGAAGGAAAACGAGTCTGAGGAAAAGACGGAAAATGAGACGGAAGAAGAGTAATTAGACGGAGGGTTCCATGGACGAAGCGGGCAAGAGAAAACTTTGGGATGAATATGTGAAAACAAAAAATCCGGAAGTAAGGGAAAAAATCATATTGGAATATGCACCGCTTGTAAAACTGGTGGCGGGGCGCCTTAGCATGTATCTTGGCTATAATGTGGAATACGAGGATTTGGTTAGTTACGGAATTTTTGGTCTCATTGATGCCATTGATAAATTTGACAATATGAAGGAAGTCAAATTTGAAACCTATGCAAGTCTGCGTATCAGAGGGGCTATTTTAGACCAGATACGGAAAATGGATTGGATTCCGCGCACAATCAGACAACGCCAGAAAAAGATCGATGCGGTAATTAAGGAGATTGAACTTACCACCGGAAGAAATGCTACCGATGAGGAGATTGCCGAAAAACTGGGAATTAGTGAGGAAGAGTATACGGATTGGCAGTCTCAAATGAAGATTACCAATGTTGTTTCCCTAAATGAATATATGGAGCAGGGAAGCGAAGTCCCGGCGGATTATAATACGAGAATGGCTTCCCAGTTTGACAGTCCGGAGGGAAATATCGAAAAGAAAGAACTGAAGCAGAAATTGGCTGAAGCCTTGGAACTGCTGACGGAAAAAGAGAAAAAAGTTATTTTGTTATATTATTATGAGGATTTAACATTAAAAGAGATAAGTCATGTACTTGAGGTATCTGAATCCAGAATATCTCAGTTACATACCCGCGCACTTCAGAAAATGAAACAGAAGATGGGTGCCTACATGGGAGTGTTAACAGATTTAACGTAGACATGCAAAGGGAAGGGAAAAGTGAGATGCAAAACGGGTATTTTAGAATGGTTAATACCGGTATGGGAGGGTACGGTTTAAAAATATTCCCGCCGCAGGAAGGTGGGGAACCCATAAGATTAAATGAGGTCACAGACTACTTAACGCGTATGGATAAGTCCTGTG
>CAYRLN010000030.1:0-9612 GCA_964425065.1 uncultured Lachnospiraceae bacterium
CACCGTACCAATGTTATCATCCTTCGGAATCTCATACATGATATCCAACATAAACTCTTCGATAATGGAACGCAGCGCACGCGCACCGGTTTCCCGCTCTATTGCCTTCTCCGCAATCGCTTCCAAGGCGCCATCGGTAAATTCCAATTTTACCTCGTCCAACTCCAGAAGTTTCTGGTACTGCTTTAAAATCGCATTTTTCGGCTCAGAGAGAATTTGTATCATCATCTCCTTTGTCAATCCCTGCAACGTATAAATAATCGGCAGCCTGCCGATAAACTCGGGAATCATGCCAAATTTTCTAAGGTCTTCCACGGTTACCTTGGAAAGGATATTTTTATCATTGTCATATTTATCCTTCAGTTCCCCCGCAAAACCTATGGAAGAAGTCTTTGTCAATCTTTCTTTGATGATTTGCTCCAAATCAGGGAAAGCTCCCCCGCATATGAAAAGAATATTTCTTGTATTTACGGTGGCAAGAGGCACCATGGCATTTTTGCTGTTGGCTCCCACAGGCACTTCTACATCTGCCCCCTCCAATAATTTCAGCATACCCTGCTGCACGGATTCTCCGCTGACATCTCTGGAGGTTGTGTTTTTCTTTTTGGCAATTTTGTCAATTTCATCAATAAACACAATCCCGCGTTCCGCTTTTTCAATATCGTTATCTGCTGCCGCCAGAAGTTTGGATATCACACTTTCAATATCATCGCCGATGTAGCCCGCCTCCGTCAAGGATGTTGCATCTGCAATGGCAAGTGGTACATCAAGCAGTCTTGCCAGCGTCTTTACCAGATAGGTCTTACCCGAACCGGTAGGTCCAATCATCAGCATATTTGATTTTTCAATTTCAATCTCATCCATGGTTCCCGTAGCCACACGTTTATAATGGTTATACACCGCTACGGAAATGACTTTTTTGGCATATTCCTGTCCCACTACATACTCGTCCAGGCTTGCCTTTATTTTGTGAGGTGCCGGAATGTCTTTAATGTTGAGCACCGGCTCCTCTTTTTCGGATTTCTTTTTCTTTTTTAGTCTCTGCTTGTTGGGAATTCCGCCTTCGCCCTGTAAATCAGCAATATTTACAAACCGGATATTGGGAAATCCCTTTTTATTATCTGCATCACTATCATTTCCGGAAATATCAAAACCACCCATCATAACCGGGTCATTAAACATCGCAGGATTATTTAACATGCCCTGGTAATCAAACTGACTGATGGTATCCATTGTCTTGTGCATGCAATCATTGCAGACAGAAATATTTTGAGGCAGTTTAAACATTTTCCCTGTTTTACTTTCCGGTCTGCGGCAAATAAAGCAAACATCTTCATATTCGTTCTCTTTATCTTCTGTCTCTTCTACCGTTTCCCCGGCCGTTTCTGCTACTTCGGCCGCTTCGGTCTCTTCCGTTTTTTCCGTTTCTTCCTCTTCTGTTAAAACTTCCCTGTAATCCTGATCTGCCATTTTGCTTCCTTTCCGATACGCCAAAATCCCTGCCGGAAAATCCGGCGGGGATTGTCGTAATTTTTGTATTCTATTCTTCCGGCTGCTTGCCCAAGGTCAATGATAAAACCATTTCCTCGTAAGTGCCGAACTGATTCCTCATAACAGTGATTTCCACTGTTTCGCCTGCACTGTAACATTTGAGCAGTTCCTGCAGTTCATCATTTGATTTAATTCTGTTACCATCAAACTTGGTAATGATATCTCCTCTGAGTACGCCTGCTGCCTCTGCGCCGGAGCCTTTCAATACTTCATAAACATAGATACCTCTGGGCATTCCGTATCTTGTGGCATCATCCTCAGTTACCGTCTGCAAACGGATACCGATATATCCTTTCTGTTCTGCGGGCACTTCCGTTCTGATTTCCTTCAACATCAATTCTTCCAAAATAGGCTGGGCAGCAGAAATCGGAATTGCAAATCCCATTCCTTCTACCAGCTCTCCACCGATTTTACTGGAGTTGATCCCGATTACCTCACCCTTAATATTTAAAAGCGCTCCGCCGGAGTTACCCTGATTGATTGCGGCATCTGTCTGAATGAAAGTGCCTGTCGAGCCGTCATCCATTGTAATCTCTCTGTTCAATGCGCTGACATAACCACCGGAAACAGACTGGCCGATACCGAGAGCATTACCGATTGCGATTACGGGCTCACCAAGCTTCAGACTGTCGGAATCGCCTAATTTTGCAATTGCAATGGCCTCTTTTGTCTCATCGGACAAATCTTCCAAGGGAATGGCAACCACAGCCAAATCCATATCTTCATCTGTACCTTTTACAGACGCTTCCGCATTGGAACCGTCTGTAAAGTTAACAGTAATCTTCACCGCATTTTCTACCACATGGAAGTTTGTGGCTATCAAAAGTTCCGTGTCATTTTCACCTACAATAATACCGGAACCGGAACCGGTTCCCTCTTTCTGCATCGTCTGTCCGAAGTAAGAATACTTCTCCACGTAGGTATTAATGATGGACACCATGGCCGGCATCACTTCTTCCACTACTTCAGATACGTCCGTAGTTACTGCCGTCACATCCTGTGTGAGGGAAATACCGGAAACGGTCTCATTATCGATTTTGGAAGTATTCTGCGCTTTCACCACGTCGGAAATTACCTCCTGCACAATTTCCTGCACTTCTCCTTTATCTACCCCGGTGCTTAAATTATCCAACAAATCCGTACTCTCGCTTACGGCATAGAGACCGAGACCCGCGAACAATCCAAAACAGAGACCAAAACTGATACTTGCAAGCAGTTTTCTGAAATATCTGCCCGCACCGCCTTTCTTTTTCGGCTCCCCACCCTGACCGGGTTGTGTATTCAATCTCATCTCCGGTGTACCGGAAGATGTTTGATAGGTTCCGTTGCAACTACTATAATTATTCATATTGTTTACATTCTGGTTTTCATTTTCATACATTGTATCTTACCTCTTTCCTAAAAACTCGGATTACCTCATTGCTTTAATCCGAGTATAGATAGGAATTGTGTTCTTTCTGTGATGAAAATATGTTTAAAAAATAAATTTTTTCATTTTCTCTTTTCATATATACCATAAATTGCAGTCAATATCTATGCTTTTTTCCAATATGCCGGGCTCATGGTGCATTTTAACACCAAAAACCGGGGCAGTTTCCGATAATGCTTTCCGAGAAAATATCCTGCATATTTAAACGCGCACTGCATGTAGAACCGGAAAAGCAACCCGCTGTGCCTTCCTTCACGAAGTCTTTCCGTTACCACCCCGACCAGTTTCTTTCCTTCCGATACTGACGGTACTTCTGCAAAAATGCGGGGATGATCTGCCTGGGATACCCCCAAATCAAAATTTCTGTGAAACTGCTGCATATTCGTGTAATCATGGGAATGATATACTCTTGCGTCTGCCGCATAGGCAATGGCATATCCTGCCTTTACTGCTCCTGCCGCGTATATCATATCTTCATTAAAAATCGTATGTCTGATAAAGCCGCCGAGTTTGTCATAAATTTCTCTTTTATAGGCAGCACAGACGTTGGAACAAAAATATGTCTTGATTCCTTTCTCGGGAATATCTTCTTTCGTTCTCACATGACTCTCGGAGGGATAATTGAACTCTCTCACAATACGCTCTAATTCACTGCACCCGGGTGCAGGAAGTTGCCTTGCATAGGCGGCTGCAACATTCTCCGCCTCCAGCGCCCGTACCAGATTCTCAATCAGGCTGTCATCCGCCGGCATAGCGTCCTGCGTCATCAGCACCACAATATCCGCATCTGATTTCATTATACCGTTGTGCCTCGTGCCACCATGGTCAAACTCAATTTGGGAAATGTGATGCACCTCTACCCTATCCCGCATTTGTGGGGTGATGCCAACCTCAAATTTTAGTTTTTCATAGTATTTTTCTTCTGTGTTCATGACAATAATGCGATTCACTTCTACTGTCTGATGGCACAATTTTTCTATCATTTCTTCAAAAGCCTTATCCGGCTTATATGTCGGAATGATAACATCTATTTTGTGCATATTTTCCACCTTTCAGCCTGGTACAAAAGGCCTTTATCGTTTAAAAAGGGCTGCCCTGCAGCCCTTGCATTCCCTTCGTTTTTATCACTCCGGATATTCTATATCGGGCCGGTATTTTTCCACCTTCTCCCTGATTTTATCCGAATATTCTTTTACCGTGTCAGACACCTGATAAGCCTCGGTTCCAAACAAAAACTCATGAAGGAGCATTACATTTTTTTCCAAATCAAGGGGTATCACACAATCACCGCTGGACCCTAACTTTGCAGTGGTCAGATAGGAGCCTGCCGGGAAGCCGGCCTCATCCACAATCCGGTAATTCTTTATATCCCCAAGCAATTCCAGAATTTCTTTCATATCAAGAGAGGTATAGACCGAACCGCTTTCACTGATACTGTTCGCAATGTCAATCAGCGTTTGGGCATCTGCAGAAAGCGCCTGCTCCGCGATTGCCGCAATCACTTCCCTCTGTCTCTCGGCCCGTTTAAAATCATCTCCCTTTGTATAACGGATCCGGCAATAAGCCACAGCCTGCAATCCATCCAGCAATTGATAACCTTCTTCTTTTACCGGTGTGTAATCACAGCCCAGATTCTCCGCCATGGTAATCTGGTAATTGTTCAAATGAGTGATTTCCGCTTTTTCCACCTCAATCCACACCCCACCCAGGGCATCAATCGTGCTTTTCAAGCCTTCAAATCCCACGGTTACAAAATCCGTAATATCCAGGTCCAGATTCATGTTGAGCATTGCCATCGCCTGCTTTGCCCCGCCGTACATATACGCCGCATTGCATTTTTCATACTTGTCATTGGTCAGATTCAGGTAAGTATCTCTATAAACCGAAATCAGTTTGACATCTCCCGTATCCTGATTTACGGAAGCAATCATAATGGTATCACTTCTGGTATTTTTTGTGAGGGCTCCGCTTAAGGAATCCACTCCAAACAACGCTATATTCCGATACCCTTTCATAACCTCATTTTCTTTTACGGGTTCATTCATCTCGATGTCTTCCGCATCAAAATCCACCCTGACAATTCCTGTTTTACCAAAATCTCTCAGCATATACAATCCTCCCAAAAGAATGAGAAGAATCACTATTTCTATTGCAAAGATAATATATTTGGTACGTCTACCCGCTTTGGTTTGTTTTTCTTTTGTATTTTTGGCATTTTTATCTTTTGCAATCGTCTGCGTGTCCGCAGTGCCTTTACGGCCTGTACGATTTGCATTCTTTGCCATTATTTAAAACCTTAGCCTTTCTTACTTAATATGCATTTTTATTGATAAAACCCGTAAAAAATGTTAGGAATATTATTTTAATATCCAAACCAAAACTCCAGTTCTCAATGTAGTAAAGATCGTATTCCACACGTTTTTTAATGGAAGTATCGCCGCGGTATCCGTTAATCTGTGCCCAACCGGTAAGCCCCGGTCTGACCTGATGTTTAATCATATATCTGGGGATTTCTTCCTTAAACTTTTCTACAAACAAAGGTCGCTCCGGTCTGGGACCCACCAGGCTCATATCTCCTTTTAAAATATTAAAAAGTTGGGGCAGTTCATCCAGGCTGGTCTTCCGCATGATTTTTCCGACCCTGGTTACCCTTGGATCTCCCTTTACCGTCCAAGCCTTTTTCTCATCAGACTCTTTTTGAATTTCCATACTGCGGAACTTGTACATATAGAAGGGTTTATTATGTAGCCCTACCCGTTCCTGCTTAAAAATAATCGGTCCCGGGCTTGTACACTTCACCAAAAGCGCGCAGACCAGCATGACGGGGGAAGCAATAATAATACCGCACAGAGAACCTATAATGTCCATCGTTCTTTTTATAATCATGTTTCCGGTGTTTGTCAAAGGGACGTAGCGGATATTAATAACAGGAAGTCCTACCAAATCCTCCGTATAAGGTTTACTGGGTATAAGACTATTGTAATCGGGAATGAACTTCGTGTGAACACCTGACTTTTCGCAAATATCGACAATTTCTTCCAATCTGTCATAATCCTTTAAGGAAAGGGTGATTGCAATTTCATCTAATTTATTTTCCGGCAGGATCACATGCAGATTATCAATTCTGCCAAGCACCTTTATTCCCCGGTACAACGTTCCGGCGGGTACACTATCATCCAGAATGCCACATACCACATAACCCCACTGGGGATTTCCCAATATTCTGTCAATATACTCTTCTCCCGCACGGGAATATCCCACCAACAAAATATGCTTGAGATTATACCCTCTGCTTCGGAAAGAGGACAGGATTCTGCGGATTACCACTCTCGACAGAGATGTCAAAGCCACATTGAGACAATAGAAAATAACAAGCATACTTCGGGAAATATCTATTTGCTTCATGACATAGAGTGCCACGATACACAGAATCAACCCTACCGTATTTGCTTTTAAAATACCCGCAATCTCATAACGTCTCTTCACTGTCCGTTTCGGTGCATATACATTACAGTAATAATACAAGACCATATAAACGGGAACAATGAACACAAGGAGTTTGAAGTACACTTCCGGCGGAAGCACACCTACACCCTCCTCAATATTGTTGCTTTCCAATATAAAAAATTTAACATACCAGGCCAAAAAATAAGATGCTGCTGTCAGAACAGCATCCACCAGTAACTGTAGCCTGTTGAAAACTTTCTGGTTATCTTTAATCATAATATACCACCCGGCTTTCAATCTGCTTTTCAGCGCTTGATTCTAAGGATATTTTACAATAATAACCATAAAAGCACAACGCAAATAGTTGTAACATCTTCACATATTATTCCCATATTCTGCGAAATAAATTCATCCAAAGCTGCCACTGTATTTTGCAATAGTTGCCTAAATGTTTCCACTTAAACGGTACTTTATGCCGCTTCGCATCCGCGGAAAATCTTCGCTTGATACCCGCAAAGCAACCTTTGACATAAAGGCCACCCATTTTCTTTCTTATAAAAAACAATGTTTTAATACCAAAACCGATTAAAAAGAAAGGGAAATTAATCACTCTCTGCAAAAGGGGCATATTTTTCCATATAATATATGTACTGTTTGCAGAAGAATGTGTGGTCTTAAATTCATTGTATCTGGAACCGCTGGAGCCGCTCCCCGCATGAAGGACTTCCGCCCCCGGCTCATATAAATTCTTATAGCCATATATTTTAGCGCGATAGCCGATATCCAAATCTTCCAGATAAGCAAAATGGAGTTCATCAAAAAAACCGATTTCTTCGAAAACACTTCTCCTATATATAGAGGCACCGCCACAGGCAGAGAACACCTCCATAGGAATATCATATTTTTCAGAACTTTTTCCTTTTCCCCTGGCAAAAGCCCAACCGAAAGCATTATAGCGGTCCCCGGCATCATCCAAAATTTCCGGTCTGTACATATCAACCATTTTGGAACTGACCGAGAACACTCTCTCATTTCCGGGCTTTTCCATTACCTCTAACAGACGATTAATAAATCCCGCCTTCACCATCGTGTCATTGTTAAGCAAAATAACATAAGGAGTCTCTGACAGGCGTATTCCCACATTGACAGCATTACAGAAGCCGGTGTTCTCCCCAAGTTCCACCAGCCTTGCCCACGGATATTCTTCTTTCAGTATTTCCACGCTTCCGTCTGTAGAACCGTTGTCCACTACAATCACCTTAACGGAATCGTTCATTTGAAAAGCAAGGGCATCCATGCAATCATTTATATATTTTTTGCCATTATAATTTGGAATAACAACTGTTACTTTCATGAAATACCTCTTTGCCCTCACTTACATGTAAGGATCCCATAATATAGTATAACCTTTTTCGTGTACCTTCTCTGCGAAAGTAAGGCTGAGTTCCTTCCAGTCCTTTTCGCCTTCGAAAGCCCTTTGATTTTCACGGTGTGTCTCCTCGTATGGCACACCTGTCACCTCTTCAAACAAACCCTGTAATTCGCCGCGCACTTTTACGTTTCGGATATCTACCGCATATGCTTCCTGCTGTAACACCAGTCTATGCATATATCCGCTAAATCCCTTTTTTAAACCTACGTATAAGGAACTACCGTCCGCATTGTATATAGCACCTGTTATTTTATTTTTTCCGTACACGGCACTACCAATCACACCAACCTCAGGGCGCACCGCAAACACATCCGGTTCATATTTCACACGGTAAAATCCTAAATGTTTCAAATTTTCTACGGTAGCATTCCACCCCATTCTTTTCAAAAAGGAGTCTATCGCCCTGCCGCCTGCCTCGTAGGCATACATCTTGCTTTGGGGATTCACTGCCGTGGAACCGCTGTGACATCTCCAGTGATAAAGGACTTTCGGGACATGAATAATGCCTCTTTTCCACTCTTCCCTTCCCGCTTGTTCCACAGCGTCTTTTGGTCCCTTCTCCGCTTCGAAAAGCTCCGCAACTGTTTGCAGTATCAAGTCAAAATCCTGTGCTCCGTCGTATTCTTTCCGGAATCCCACTTTCTTCATAAGAGAACTTTTTATAACCAGGAAGTGACATATATAGTTATTGGATAAAATTAAATCAAGATTAAATTCTTTTTTGAGGTGTGGCTCATAAAATTGAGTGCCCGTTTCATCACATTTGTCTTCATCGGAATACAGCATATCAGCCCTGCGGTTTTCCAGATATGCCCTTTCAATTTCAGTTGCCATTTCAAAAAGGGCATTGGGGGGGAGCACATCATCATGATCCAATAACCCGATATAATCTCCTGTTGCAGCCCGCACTCCTTCATTGGTATTTGCCGAGATACCTTCGTTCGTCTCTAAGGGCAGGTAAACGATGCGTTCATCTTGGTATTGTTCTGCTTCGCATTTCACACTGTCATCTCCGCTGGCGTCTGCTAAGATTAATTCCCAATCGGTATAGGTCTGTGCCAGCACGGAATCAATCATTGCCCGCAAAAAATCTACCGGAGTCTTGTAAGTGGGGACGACAATACTGAATTTGCACCGAAATCCTTTGGCCCATTCTTTTTCCCTCTGGGCTCTGGACTCCAAATCAGACATCTGCTCAAATTTCCAATTTGACGCCTCATTTTCCCGTAAACGTTCCAGGGCTGCGAGATATGTATCCCGCAGCCCGTTTCTTTTCAGGTAATATACAGTTTTCTTTAAATTCGCAACGCTTATTCTGCTCATATCCTTATAAAACTGCTTTTAAATCCTCTGTCAGTTTTGCCACCTGTTTTTCTGCATCTTCCAAACTGTTTCCTTTTACGCCCATGTAGAACTTAATTTTAGGTTCTGTTCCGGAAGGACGAGCGCAACACCAGAAATCGTTAGGAAGTTCAAAGTAGAGAACATTGGACTTAGGAAGTCCTGTTGCAGTCTCTGCTCCTGTTTCCATATCAATAATCTTATCCGTCTCATAATCTCTGAAACGAAGCACTTTCAAGTCACCAAACGATTTGGGAGGATTTGTGCGCAACTTGTTCATGATTTCCGCAATCTGCTTTGCACCATCCACACCCTTTAAAGTAATTGTATACTGTGTCTCTTTATAATAGCCGTATTTTTCGTACATATCCAGCATCATATCCCAGAGGGTCATATTGTTCTTTTTGCAGTA
>CAYRLN010000031.1:0-8751 GCA_964425065.1 uncultured Lachnospiraceae bacterium
AATCGGCTTTCAGCAAAGCAACTAACTCGTTAATTCTGTCCGCCTCATCTTTTACTACATACTCGTGAACAGAATCTTTTGCCATCCCGGCAATCTGTTTCATTCTGTAAGACGCATCTTTAATCGCATTCTTTTCCAGTTCGAACGCCAGTGCTTCTATTTCATCCACCGCCTCTACAGCCGCTTCGTGAGCCTTAAGGTATGAAGATTCCAAATCTAAATGCTTATACTCGAACTTATCAAAATCTTTACATTTTTTTGTCAGTTCTGCCGCTTTTGCGCTATCACCCTTGGCAACCGCTTCTATCATGGCAACCTGCAGATTTTTCAAATAAGTATTGAAATTCTCTCTGCTTTCTTTCTGACGTGCCTTACCTTTTAAAAGCATAGCCTCTGTAAGCTGACGGCCGATTTTGACAATCGGGTTCAAACTGGACATGGGGTCCTGGAAAATCATGGCAATCTTGTCGCCACGGATTTTATGAAATTCTTCTTCTGAAATTTTCAGAAGGTCTTTACCGTCATAAATAATTTCGCCATTTTCTACAATAGCATTTCCTGCCAAAATACCCAGAATTGCCTTTGAAGTTACGGATTTACCGGAACCGGACTCTCCTACGATAGAAAGGGTTTCACCCTTGGCAAGATCAAAATTAATACCTCTTACTGCCTGTACCCTACCATTTGCTGTGCGGAAGGATATGGTAAGATTTCGAACCTGTAATTTTTTCTCCATAATTAGTCCTCCACACCTCTTGTTGACGGATTGAATGCATCACGCAAACCATTACCGAACAAGTTAAATGAAATCATCAACAGTGAAAAGTAAATTGCAGGGAAAAACATCGCATGAGGTGATGTTGTCATGGCAGTCTGCCCCTGACTCATCAAGGTACCGAGTGTTGTTCCGAACAAATCTCCAAGGTTAACGATACCAAGATATGTCATCTGTGTCTCAGAAGAAACAACGCCGGGAATAACCAGTGCACAACTTGTTACGATTGTACCCAGAGAGTTGGGGAAAATATGCTTAAACATCAATCTCTTATCGGATGCGCCAAGTGTTCTCGCCGCAAATACAAATTCCTGGCTCTTAAAACGATAGAACTGCTTTCTTACCAGTGCACTCATACCAATCCACCCCGTTAAGACGAAAGCAAAGAGGAACGAGCCGATTACGCCTACCTTCTGCGCCAAATGTAACTGGAACAAAATGGCAACTACGGTAAAAGGCACATTGTACAAAATATCTGCAATACGGTCCAAAACAAGGTCTATTGTTCCACCGTAGTAACCCTGAATCGCACCATAAATCGCACCGATTGTCAGGTTTATAGCAGAAACCACAAGCGCAAATACCAGTGAGAATCTGGCACCTACACCAATACCACAGAACATATCCTGTCCCAATGCGTTCGTACCAAAAATATACATAGGCTCTGTGCCGTTCACATACTGGTAATAGTTGTAATAACTTATACGGCACTGTACCGCACCGGATTTCTTTGCATTGTAAATGTAACTTCCGTCATCACCCTCAATACGGATACTGGTATAAGGAACACCTTCCAAATCTTTGTTTGTTGAGTAAACAGGTACAAAATTACCATCCTTATCCAACTGTGCTGCACCTTTGGAATCTACAGCATACCAAAGGTTCGGATTGTCCTTAATATCAGAGATTGCAGAAGGCTCTACATAAGGATAAATAACCTGAATACCTGTTTCATCCTGCCACTGCATAATCTTCTCATAATCTTCATAAGAGAATACACGGTATACAACACCTGTCTCATAATACTTGTTTGTTTCAATCTTATAACTGTAAACAGTCTTTTCCTGACCTCTCTGCTTTACGGTCGTTTCTGTCGTACCTAAAACCTTAAGAACAGGATTATAACCGGTTTCTTCCGCAATACCTCTCCAGTAGTTCATCTGTGTTTCGTTCTGGCTGAGACGCACTACGGCTCCATCAAAGATACCCCAGCCCTTGTCAGCAATCGCTCTGATATAGGGAGGCGTATTGATATAAACTGTGTCCTTGTGAGACGCGGAATAGGGAGAAATAATCGGCGCCACAATGGTAAAAAGCACCAAAAACAAAATGATGTAAGCCGCAATAACAGAGGACTTATTTTTCTTAAAGCGGATCAAAGCATCCGCAAAATAACCGCGGGTCTTTGTCTCCAATTTTTTATCATGAATATCTTTATCCATCTGGGCAAATTCAAATTGCTCCTTAGGGATGTGTTCAAATTCCATATTATTATTCTGCATAGCTTATTTCCTCGATCCCATTCTGATTCGGGGGTCAATGAACCCGTAACTGATATCAACAACGATTCCTGCGCCAAGTCCGATGGCGGTATAGAATACCGTAAGCAACATAAATATCGGATAATCCCGTCCGTTCATGGCATTCAAATAAAGTCCGCCAACACCGGGTACCGCAAAGATTTTCTCAATAATCAGGGAACCGCTCATGATTCCGATAAACTGACCAAAAATATTAGGAATAACAATTACCATACAGTTCTTCATAGCATGCCGCACCGTAGCCTGCATCTTTGTCAGACCTTTAGTGCGTGCCAAAAGCATAAATTCACTGGTAAGCACCTCTGTCAGTTCTGCTCTTGTGCTTCTGGTAAAGCCTGCAATAACGCCCAGCGACAGGGAAAGCACGGGAGGTAACATACTGACAAACATGGACCATGTAAAATAATCGGTTCCCGCTTGCATCAGGAATGGAAGCCATCCCAATTTATAGGACAAGAAATACTGTATTAAAAATGCATATACGAAAGAAGGTACGGATATGCATACCATAGTCAAAGTTGAAATCGTATGGTCTATCCAAGTATTTTTCTTTAAAGCCGCAACAATACCAAGGATAATACCAATAGGAATACTTAATAAAATTGAATAAAGGTTAACAATCATTGTGGACGGAAGTTTTTCAACAAAGATGTCTACGACATTCTGTCCAAAATACAACACGTCACTGACACCCCAGTCTCCTTCTGTGAAAATATCTTTCAGAAAGATACCGAATTGTACCACGTAAGGCTTGTTATATCCGGCCGCTTCTCTACGCGCCTCAATAACAGCAGAATGAGGATCACCCAACGGCAATTCTGCCGGCGGGAGCATTCTAATCAGCACAAAACACATAAAAGTGATGATGAACAGAGTCATCAACATTAATCCAATTCGTTTTGCAACATATTTAACCATAAATTTCCTCCAGCCCAGTTTATGCCCGCGGATAATTACTACACCTGCAAAACACAAACAAAATAACTTCTCTCTAAGACAGCAAACATTGAGGGGCATTGCGCCCCCCAAATGCTCACTGATTTTTATTGATTTTAAATCAAATTAGTAACTAAGTTCTCCACCCTGGGATGCAACATACTCTACCCATTCTGTATCGTTGTAGTTGTATTTAAGGTAAGCAATACCACCACGGCCCATAACAGGGTTGTACTCTTCTACTACATAGTATACCTGCTGGGAAAGGAGAGACATACTAGCATTCTGAAGCATAGGAATGTAGTTGTATGTCTTCAGAACTTCTGTCTCGATTGCAGCCAGAATCTCAAGTCTGTCTTCGATATCAGCCATACCTTCACCGAAGTTGTAATCTACGCCGTCAACAGTAACCATAGTACCGTTCAGAGCATCAGACCACTGTTTCAGGTTCATTGTGATTTCTTTTCCGCCAATAGTCTTTGTCATAGATACTGTTGTAGCATCAAACCAAGCACCATCATACTGGTTATCAGGATTTGTGTACAAGTCTGTCAAAGAGAAAGGATTCAGTGCAGAACCGGACCAACCTGCAAGTACTGTATCAGCAAGACCTTCTCTAATCTTGTTAGACCAGTCATTGCCGTAAAGAGCAGATTTGATAACTTTAATCTTTCCTTCGAAAGGTGTTCCTGTGATAACTTCGCTCAATTTTTCATTGAGGTAGTTGATTGTAGTTGTCATGAATTCACTATCGGAAGACATGCAGTATTCAATTTCGATTGTCTGATCGGAGATTCCGTCTCCATCAGTATCTGTGATATAACCTGCTGCGATAGCTTCGTTGTAAGCCTGTGTAAACAGTTCTTTTGCTTTTACAGGATCATAACCTGTGATGGAATCTACTGCTTCGTCAAGGGTTGCATACTGAGAAACATCTACAGAGTAGAATTCACAGAGTGCCATCTTAGCCTGATCTGTGTCACGATATCTGGAACCTGTCTCAGGATCGTACAGATAGGAGTTACCAATCAGACCGTAACCGCCGCTTCTTGCAGGAGATACTGTGCTTGCAAACAGTTCTTTATCATATGTTACCGCAAATGCACGACGGAAGGAGTTCAGAGTCATTGTCTCAAGATCGTTCTTTGTCTGATCAAAGCCTTCGCTCTTTTCTCTGTTTGCAATTGCTTCTTTGTGACCATTGAAGATCAGGAAGAAGATTGTCTCGGAAGGTGTAACGTATACATAATCACTGTTTCTGTAAGTAGCAAAGTCCTCAGACTGAAGACCATAGCCCATCAGTTCACCTTTCAGGAACATCATCTTACGTGTAGCAGCTTCAGCAACAACTTCGCAGTCGATTGCTGTTGTCTGGTACATAGGGTATGTCAAACCGTCAACGGGGTCAACATATACGTGTTTGCCATCTGTCCATCCCCACCAGTTTTCGTTCTTCTCAAGACGAAGAGCTTTGTCTTTCTGGAAGGAAACAAGTTTGTAAGGACCATAGGATTTTGTTGTTTCAACACTTGTGTTGTAAGTTGTGGAATATACATCGCCATCGTATTTCGCGCAAGCGTCGTAAAGTTCCTGGTTAACAAGCCAGTTGCCGGACAGGTTGTAAAGAAGGTTGAAACCTGACAGAGCCTGAGCAAGTACCAATGTAATCTGGTAGTCACCGGATTTGTAAAGACCTACTGTAGAATAATCATAGGTATCATAAGTTACATCATAGGACATGTAGTAAACAAGTTCATCCTGTGACTCATTTCCCCAAATATCACTGCCTGTGAACTGATACAGAGTTGCAATTGTATCATCTGTAACAGGTGCAAATCCATCTTCATCTGCTGCTTCGTTCAGTGCTGTCCAGACATCTTCTGCGATATAGCCTGAGTAATCATCCAGAGAATATCCGCCCATCCAGCCATAACCTGTTGTCAGACCAAAGAATACAAGCGCACCATCAGGTGTTGTGTACTGACCGTCTGCATTTTTCACAAGAGTGCTAAACTCATATGTTTTTGCATCGCCGTCAACAGAGATTGCTGTTTTTGTTGTATTTCCGCTGTTTGCATAGTTTTCAGCACCTGCAATTACAAAGTTTCCGCTGTAGTAGTCGGATGCTCTGTAGTTCAGCTTGGAAGAATCCAGAAGCTGCTGCATGGAGTAAACATAAGAATCAGCGTTGATAGGTGTACCGTCTTCCCATACACAAGCAGGGTTCAGGTCGATTGTGTAAGCATATCCGGATGTTGCAGATTCGGGAATGTTGAACTCAGGATGTTCAGCTTTCACCTGTTCTGTAACGTCAACGGGCTCGCTTGCTGCCATCTCAGGAATGATTACATAACCTGCATAGTTATCTTTTCCTTCGATTGCATTGAGTTCATCGTTGAAGATGAATGTGTACAGACCGGAACGGATGAAATCTGCCAAATAAGCATCATCTGATGTCTGATATGTGTGAGGGTTCCAGTTTGTTGTCATCGTGGAAACGGAATCCTGATATGTGTAGTCACCAACGAATTCAACAACCTGCATTTCTTCTGCGCCATCTTCAGTTGTAACATCGCTTGTACCGTCTGTACTAACAGCACTGCTACCGTCGTTACCATTGGATGAATCTTCGCCGCCGCATGCTACGAGGGAAAGAGTCATAACAGATGCTAACAGGAGAGCGAGAAGTCTTTTGGAATTCTTTTTCATAAAACTTTCCTCCTTATTTTTGATACGTGCTTTGTCACTTTATTGCTTTAAAATGTTACCGTTAAAAAAAAGGAACGAATAAGTTTTTATTCAGTCCCCTTTGACTAAATTGGCAAATTATGCAATTCATGATACACGTAATTTAACGATAGTTAGAATACGCGATTTTTCGCATTTTGTCAAGATATTTTCACAATTTTAGCGTGCTATCAGAGTAAAGTGAACCACTTTTTTATGCACTATTTTTGTCATTTTTGCATAATTATTCATCATGTTTATTATTAAACAAAGCATCAGCGAAAAATGTGCATAAATATTCCTGGCACATTTTTCGCCTTTTTTTGATTAATTCTTCTCAGTTAGGACTCTATTCCCCCATTGCGAACACGTTGACATATTTGGAGGCCGTTCCCAACTCTTCTTCTATCCGCAACAATCTGTTATATTTTGCCACTCTGTCACTTCTGCAGGGTGCCCCTGTTTTGATCTGCCCTGCATTAAGCGCTACCGCGATGTCCGCTATTATGGTATCCTCTGTTTCCCCGGATCTGTGGGATATCACCGCACGGTAACCGTTTTTCTGTGCCATCTCCACCGCTTCAAAAGCTTCCGTCAGTGTTCCGATTTGATTTACCTTTACCAAAATCGCATTTCCCACATGAAGCTTGATACCTGCATTCAGTCTCTTTACGTTGGTAACAAACAAATCATCTCCTACCAATTGCACTCTGTCCCCGATGCGCCTTGTCAGTTCCTTCCAACCGTCCCAATCGTCTTCTGCCAACCCATCCTCAATGGACACAATAGGGAATCTTTTTAACAATTCCTCATAATAGGAAATCATTTCTTCTGTGCTACGCACCACTTCTTTGCCCGCCAGACTGCTTTCTCCGGGGAAATAATAGTTGCCGGTATCCTCCTGATAAAGCTCGCTGCTTGCCACATCCAGGGCGATGCTGATTTCCACACCCGGTTTATAACCCGCCGTCTTTACGGCTTCCATAATGGTATCCAAAACGCTGATTGCATCAGGCAGGTTCGGTGCAAAGCCTCCTTCATCTCCCACTCCTGTGGACAAATCCCTGTCACTTAAAATCTTTTTCAGGCAGTGATAGATTTCTGCACAGATGCGAAGGCCGTCCGCAAAATTTTCCGCCTGCAGGGGCATAATCATAAATTCCTGAAAGTCCACTGTATTCGAGGCGTGTTTACCACCGTTCAAAATATTCATCATGGGTACGGGCATCTGTTGTGTATTGATTCCGCCCAAATACCGGTATAGCGGCATATGAAGTGCCTCTGCTGCCGCTCTTGCACAGGCCATGGAAACACCAAGGGTTGCATTTGCTCCCAGATTCTCTTTATTGACGGTTCCGTCTGTCTCTATCAGCACTCTGTCAATGTAGACTTGATTCAGGGCGTTTTTACCCATAAGAGCTGACCTCAATTTATCATTTACATTTTTTACTGCATGCTCCACGCCAAGGCCACGGTATCTTTTTTCACCGTCACGGAGTTCTACCGCTTCAAATCTTCCGGTGCTTGCCCCTGAAGGTACCGCCGCCCTTCCGGTGTAAAGCATGCCGTCTCTGTTGTTTTTTACGGTAACTTCCGCTTCCACTGTGGGATTTCCCCTGGAGTCTAAGATTTCTCTGCCATGTACATCCACGATTTCAAGATATAAGTTCATAATCTGCCGCCTTTCCCTGTGCCACTTTTTTTGCGCACCATTCTGTATATTCTCTATACATTATTTCCAACGGCGTTGATTTCATGCATTCTGCTCATGCTACACTATATTCAAACAAGTTCTTCTTCATTTTTAACTCTGATTTTGTAATAAGGAAATTTTCTCTCTCGAACAGAGTGATATTTTTCAAAAGATTCGGGTGAAGTCAAACGTTCTAAGATTGCCGTTTCGACCAGATTAATTAAGTTTGATGCTGCCTCGGGATTTTTCAGTTTATCCCTAATATATGTAAGTATTTCAGTAAAGTCCTCATAGAACAGAGGAATATACCGTAATTTGTATTTGCAACTAGCCATGCATATCCCCCCGTAACTTGTTAAACATTTCTGTGTGTGAATAGCGTACACTGTCTGCCGCAGCCCTTTTGTCTGCCTCATCCAATTTGCCTTCCACTGCATCCAGCAACTCAGCATATTTTTCCAAACTGAGCACAACCATGGAACCATAACCGTTTTTCGTCAAATACACCGGTTCTCCCTCCTTTACAATATTTTCAATTTCCGGAAACTTGTTTCTCAAATCTGATACGGGTCTAATTTGTATCATAGTTTTTCCTCTTATCATAATTTTATCATAATCTTATCTTCTTTTTAACACTAACACATAATCTCATTTTACACAATATGTAAATTTTCACAAAAATAAAACCTCACGACAGTAAATCATACTATCGTGAGGTCTGTATTTGTCTCAATATTTTATTTCTGAACAAGCAGGGATTTACCTGTCATCTCTGCGGGCTGCTCCTTACCCATAATCTCGATTAGAGTGGGAACGATATCCGCCAGACAGCCGCCTTCTCTCAAAGTGTACGCGCTGTCATAGTTTACAAGGATGAAAGGCACCTGATTTGTTGTGTGAGCTGTGAAAGGATCACCTGTCTCATAGTCCACAAGTTGTTCTGCATTACCGTGGTCTGCGCAGATGAACATTACGCCGTCCATTTCTTTTACGGCTTCCACTGCCTTGCCTACGCACTCATCTACTGCTTCCACTGCCGCGATTGCTGCACTCTCCACACCTGTATGACCTACCATATC
>CAYRLN010000031.1:8761-9115 GCA_964425065.1 uncultured Lachnospiraceae bacterium
GATTAGCAAAGTTAATGATGATTACATCATAATTTCCGCTGCGGATTGCGCCTGTCAGTTTGTCACAAACCTCGTAAGCACTCATCTCCGGTTTCAGGTCGTAAGTAGCAACCTTCGGAGAGTTTACAAGTATTCTGTCCTCTCCTTCATTAGGCTGTTCCACACCGCCATTGAAGAAGAAAGTAACATGCGCATATTTTTCCGTCTCAGCAATTCTTGCCTGGGTCATGTTGTTTGCAGCAAGCCACTCACCGAATGTATTTGTAACAGCCACCTTATGGAATGCCACATCCTTGTTGGGGATGGTAGGATCGTAATCGGAGAAGCATACAAAAGTAATGTCTTTTCTTGCCC
>CAYRLN010000031.1:9125-9579 GCA_964425065.1 uncultured Lachnospiraceae bacterium
AAAGCCTTTGAAATCATCATCGCAGAAGGCTCTGGTGATTTCTCTTGCACGGTCGGGACGGAAGTTAAAGAATACCACGCTGTCGCCGTCTTTCACTGTAGCAACCGGTGCTCCCTCTTCCACTGCAACAGTAGGTTTTACAAACTCATCTGTCTCTTCTTTATCATAAGAAGCCTGAATACCGCAAATACCACAGGGTGCTGTAAGACCTTCGCCTTTTGTCATGGCATCATAAGCAAGTTTTACACGGTCCCAGTTGTTATCTCTGTCCATGGCGTAGTAACGGCCCATTACGGATGCGATTTTACCTACGCCGATTTCTTCCATTTTGTTTGCCAGTTCTACAGCGAACTCTTTTCCGCTTGCGGGAGGTGTGTCACGTCCGTCAAGGAAGCAGTGAACATATACATTCTCAAGGCCGCTTCTCTTAGCCAGTTCAAGCAAACCATAGAGA
>CAYRLN010000032.1:0-9556 GCA_964425065.1 uncultured Lachnospiraceae bacterium
TCGAGTGCTCCTGCATCAGTATGAAACATCTGGGAGAATATATGGATATCCACTGTGGCGGTATTGACAATATGTTCCCTCACCATACAAATGAAATTGCCCAGAGTGAGGCTTATCTTGGACATAAATGGTGTAATTATTGGTTCCACGTACATCATTTAAACGACCAGTCCGGTAAAATGAGCAAATCCAAAGGGGAATTCCTTACGGTATCTTTGTTGGAGCAGAAGGGCTATGATCCTTTGGCATACCGTTTCTTCTGCTTACAGTCCCATTACAGAAAACCCTTGGTATTTTCTTATGAGGCATTGGACCAGGCCACAGGAACGTACAAAAAATTGAAAAAAAGGATTGCGGAACTGCCTGCCGACGGTGCGGTTGACGAGGCTGCTGTTGCCGGATATAAGCAGATGTTTGTGGATGCCGTGGGTACGGATGTAAATACTTCTATGGGCCTTACCCTTGTCTATGATGTATTGAAAGCAGAGTTAAACGGAGCAACCAAGCGTGCAATTGTAGGAAGTTTCGACGAAGTGCTGGGGCTTGATTTACTGAAAGAAAATGTGGAGACGGCACCTGAGGTGGACGCAGAACTGGAAGCCTATGTTTTAGCAAAGATTGAGGAGCGAAAGGCAGCAAAAAAAGAGAAAAACTTCGCTCTGGCGGATGCAATCAGAAACGAACTTTTGGAGAAAGGTATTGTGCTGGAAGATACCAGAGAGGGTGTCAAATGGAAGAAGGCGTAAAAACTGTGGTACAAAGCAGTATAGTGGAACAGATAAAGCAGACTTTTGACTGTAAAGAGGTGGACGTGCGCTCCTATTCTCCTTTGACGCTTGCATATATCGGAGATGCAGTTTATGATTTGATTATCCGCACAGTGGTGGTGGAGCGTGCAAACCGTGCAGCAAACGAACTGCACAAGCGGACAATCAAATATGTAAAAGCAGAAGCCCAAGCGGATATGATAGAGAGTCTGATGGAGGAACTGACCGAAGAGGAATTGGCGGTTTACAAAAGAGGGCGAAACGCAAAATCTTATACCATGGCAAAAAATGCTTCCATGGCAGATTACCGAAAAGCAACCGGTATGGAAGCTCTGATTGGCTATTTGTATTTGCAAAACAGAACCGACAGAATATTGGAATTGGTCCGGCTCGGAATCGATAAAACTGGTAGAAGTATTTAAACGAGGAATCATACAACAGCGAGAGTGCGAAAAAGAAAGAGGACGATATGGGTTATCAGGAATTTACAATTGAAGGAAGAAATGCAGTGATTGAGGCTTTCCGCTCCGGCAAGCCCATTGATAAGATTTTTATACTGGACGGCTGTCAGGATGGTCCCATCATGACAATCAAAAGAGAAGCTTCCAAGCATGATACCGTGATTAAATATGTGACGAAAGAACGTCTTGACCAAATGTCTGAGACCGGAAAACATCAAGGGGTCATCGCTTATGCCGCAGCTTATGAGTATGCAGAAGTGGACGATATTTTGGAGAATGCCAGAAAGAAGGGAGAGGAGCCTTTCCTCTTTATTTTGGATAACATTGAGGATCCTCATAATTTAGGAGCTATTATCCGTACGGCAAACCTGGCGGGGGCTCATGGCGTGATTATTCCCAAAAACCGGGCAGCGGGACTTACGGCAACTGTGGCGCGAACATCTGCAGGTGCTTTAAACTATACTCCGGTTGCCAAAGTAACCAATATTTCCAAAACCATTGAAGAACTGAAAAAAGAGGGGTTGTGGTTCGTTTGTGCAGATATGGGAGGGACAACCATGTACCAGTTAAATCTGAAAGGACCCATTGGCCTTGTAATAGGAAATGAAGGTGACGGTGTCAGCAGACTGGTGAGAGAAAAGTGCGATATGATAGCGTCCATTCCCATGAAAGGAGACATTGATTCCTTGAATGCTTCCGTGGCGGCAGGAGTTTTGGCATACGAAATCGTGCGCCAGAGACTGGGTTAGAGGCATGTAAAAGGGAAAGTGTAAAACAGCACGGACAGATGTGTAAAGTGAGAGGGTAACAGATGGAGAAAAACTACAATAATTTATCTGATGTGGAATTGATAGACCGTCTGCGGGACGGGGAAGAAAATGTCATTGACTATATCATGAATAAATACAAAAACCTGGTGCGCAGCAAGGCCCAGTCCATGTACATATTGGGAGCCGACGGTGAGGATTTAATCCAAGAAGGAATGATAGGTTTATTTAAGGCTGTCAGGGACTTTGATTGTGGAAGAGATGCCAGTTTTTTTACCTTTGCAGAACTTTGTATCAGCAGACAGATGTATAAAGCGATACAGGCTTCCAAGCGTCAAAAGCATGAGCCTTTGAACACTTATGTTCCTCTTTATGGAAATGAAAATGTGGACGGAAGTGTGGTCAATCTTGCGGAAACGCTGTTTTCTACCACGGATTTAAACCCGGAGGAGATTGTCATTGACCGGGAATCGGCGGCAGAACTGGAAGCTATGATTGGAAAACAACTCAGCTCTTTTGAAATGCAGGTTTTCGATTTGTTCCTTACCGGAATGACCTATTCCCAAATCGCCAAAGTGCTTGGCAAGGAGGAAAAGGCCACCGATAATGCACTCCAGAGGGTAAAGACAAAGGTAAAGAGAGTTATAAAAGACAGAAAAATGTGACATCCGATGAAAAGTCAGATGTCACGCCAAATTAAATAAATTCAAAATGTTCCAAGGCCAGCCGGATTCCGTCCGCGCTGGCTTTTTCTGTTACATAGGAAACCATGTCAAACAGAGAGGAGGGAATGGAGTTACCCATGGCGATACTGTTTGGCACGTAAGTGAGCATGGGCAGGTCGTTGTTGCTGTCTCCCAGTGCATAGGCATTTTCCAAAGGGAGGTTGTAGTAATTTAGCACATGTTGGATGCCGGTTGCCTTGGAATAGCCGTGGGGAACAAACTCTCTAAAGGTCCCACCGCGGTCGATGCATTCAAAGTATTGGTCGCTGACCTTGCGAAACTCAGCAAGTTGGGATTCTTCCCTGTACCAGATGACAAATTTGTCGGAGAAGAAGTTGGGGTTTTCCAAATCTTCAGGCATGTCATAGCCGCGTTTCACAAAGGCCTGATATTGCCGGAGGGCACCGGGATGGATGAGTGGACGGGAGACATCAAAGGCAACTTCCCTTCGGGACTCAAACAAAATGTCCACATTTGTTTTGCGGGCTATCTGCAATATTTTCATCATGGTTTCATGGGATTGAGGGACGTATAGCACATCCATGCCGTCACAGTAAATATTGGTTCCGCAACCGCAGATGTAGCCGTCAAAGCCAACGTCACGGAACCGCTTTTCCACGTTTTGAAAGCAGCGTCCCGTGTTGATGAACATCAGATGACCGTTTTTTCGGGCTTTCCGGATAGCGGCAGTGGCACTTTCCGGTATGGAACCGTCTATTTCAGAGGTGAGAGTGCCGTCAATATCAAAAAAAGCTATTTTTCTCATAATTACTCCTTGGGTTAGTTTGTGGTTTCGGTGCCGGATAAAATTTCAATCAAAGTGTTTACATTATCCATCAGCCGCGTATCATATCGCTCCACGGCTTCCAGTACTAAGATGTCTGCTTCCAATACGGCCGCCTTGATTTCTTCGGAGGAGATATTGTTGCGGTGGGTCAGGGTAACATTGGTAAAATCCCTTTCTAAAAAAGGTAACAGCTGCAAGCGGTAGGAGTCGCCGATTAACACAAAGTTACACTGGTTTGTGCTGTCGGTCTTGGCAGTAAAGGTTCCCTCGCCATCACGAAGCCCAGTGGTTTCCAGAATAGTAACTTCCTGCTTATAAATGGGAGTGTAAACCGGGTCGCCCGGATAATTGTCCGGGTTTAACGCTGCCAAAAGCACAAGGTCGCCGCCGCTGCGGTAGGTTAAATCATATGCAAAATCGTCAAGACTTGTGGTGGGAAGGCCCAAAGCCTGATACAGACACTGAAGCCCGATGAAGGCACCGGCGTAAGTCCAATGGGTATCGTATTTATAGTAGGTCTGCCAATACAGTTTACCGGCCTGTAACTCATCGATAGGGTAGAGGATTTCTATCCCTGTATTCTCTCTCACATAATCCACCAGTCTGGGGATACGCTTGTAGGTATCGTTTATGGTGTAACTGGGCATATATTCGGAATAAACCTGTTCCTTGTTGGGAAGAATCATCAGCTGCAACTGAATGCCCTTTTCGTCACAAAGTGCCTGCAGGGTGGCAACGCGATTGGCATAGTCTGCCAAAGTATCCCCGTCCAAAAGCAGTTGTCCCCTGTAATAAGCGGGACTGTTATTTCCTGCGTAGAACAGCCAGTTTCTGCGGCCTTCCACCGCCTGTTGATTGATAATGTTGGGCGGGAAATAAGTGGTATCGATTAACTTCTGGGTGTAATTGGTTTTCATTTCAAGGTTACAATAGCCGCAGGCGCAGATACTATAGCCATAGTTGTCATAGTCCGGTTCCACTACCTGTATGATTTGATAGGCATGTCCCGTGGCAGGCAAACTTTCTGTGTAAGAATCCTGACATTTTTTGCAGGTATAGGTGATATGACCGGCTAAGGTACAGGTGGCATCTGCATGCTCTGTTTCCACATATTCATGAACCGGGTCGGTGGCCTTTTCTGAGTCCTCTGAAGCGGCTGTGCCCGGACCGGAACTGTCACTTGCGTTTTCACCTAAAGTGTCCCACGAAGCGTCATTTCCATTATTTGAGGAATTGTCCCCAAACATGTTTGCCAAGTCGTTTTCTACCAGGATGGTATCACCGGTGGAATTTTCCTCCTCGGAATAGAACAGGGAAATCAGTGTAGGGCGGATGCTTTCCTTATAAATATTTTCCATTGCGGTTGTAAAATCCGTATTGGCGGAGATGATGACGGAGCGGAAGGGCTCCCGGTCATTATAGTAACTTTCAACCTCAGCGGGATAAGTGGCGGGATTATATTCTTCCGGAAAAGATGCTTTGTTTCTGTTTTCACCTAAATCATAATCCAGAGTGTCCATAATACCGGGAGCAAACCGGTCTGCTGCGCTGAGAATACCCCATGCAAGGGTGGGTAAAATCAAAAGCGCCATAAACACAACCACTGTGAAAAGGGAGTACATTTTTTGTTTTGTCTCATTTTGCTTAGCCATATGTTACCTCCCTTCTAGAATTGAAAATAGATGAACGGGTTATAGGTGCCGCTGACAATCAGTGCAATGGAATATACCAAAAGGAAAATTTGCAGGGCAAAGTCAAGAAGCATGACCGGCAGGCTGTTTTGCACTTTGCTGTATAGTTTGCCAAATATTTTCTGTAAAATACCACTGCAAAGAACCGCCACCACAAACATGACAAGTACCTTCATGGAAAGGAAGGAGAGCACGGAGGTGTCGGAGGGGTTTATTGTGAACATCTGCACGAGATATTCGTTTGCCTGGAAAATGGTATCTGAGCGGAAATAAACCCAGCCTATGATAACCGCCAAAAGGGTGTAGAGGTGGTTCAATATTTTAACGGGATTTTTCTGTAAAAGCTTCCCTAAGAATAATCGTTCCAAAATCTGCAAAAGGGCGTAGAAAAGCCCCCATGCAATAAAGGTAAAGTTGGCACCGTGCCAGATGCCGGTAAGCAGGAATACGAGAAAGATATTTACATAGGTGCGGACGGAGCCTTTCCGGTTTCCGCCAAGGGGAATATAAACGTATTCCTTGAACCAGGTGGACAGGGAAATGTGCCATCTGCGCCAAAACTCCCGGACGGAGGCGGACAGATAAGGATAATTAAAGTTTTCTTTGAATTCAAAGCCAAACATTTTGCCGAGGCCGATTGCCATATCGGAATAGCCGGAAAAGTCATAGTAGATTTGCAGAGTGTAGGAGATTGCGCCAAGCCAAGCCACTGAAGTGCCAAGGGTGGCAGTGTCCAGTGCCCATATCTCGTCTGCAATTTGGGCAAAGGTGTTGGAAATCAGTACCTTTTTTCCAAGGCCGTAAGCGAAACGCTTGATACCCTGTCTAAAGAGGGTAATGGTTTCCTGTCTCTTGGTAATCTGGGCAGCAACATCACTGTACTTGACAATGGGGCCTGCAATCAACTGGGGGAACAGTGCCACGTAAAGGGCGAAGTAAAAAATGTTCCGCTGAAAACGCGCTTTTCCCGTATAGACATCAATGACATAGGACATGGATTGGAAGGTGAAAAAGGAGATACCGATGGGGAGCACAATGTGCTCGAACCCCAGGGCACCGGTGCCTTCCATGGAAATCATAGCGTGGATTTTATCACCCAAGGGGAGATTTTGGGACATTGCCTCGATGGAGATAATGACCATGTTAAAATATTTAAAGAAGAAAAGAATACCGAGATTTACGATAACGGAGAGGGTCAAAGTCAGCTTTTGTAACCCTTTTTTGCCCTCAAAGGTGTGTATAAGCCGTCCGCTGATATAGTTAATCAGGATGGAGGACAACATGATAAAAAGATAGTTGATACCGCCCCAGGCATAGAAAAACAGGCTTGCCAAAAGAAGAAAACAATTCTTTAGAAATGTTTTCACATAGGCGTCACGAAAAGGAAGGATGGACAGTATGAAGTTGCCGATGATGACGATGGGCAGGAAGACCCATAAAAAGATCATGGAACTGAAGAGCATGTTGCTTTCTCCTTGCGGTTTTGTCTTATAGTGTGTGTAGAATAATGTAATTCAACCGCATTGCTACAAATAATTTCCTCACAGACGCGCTCTCGCTCGAATCGAAGCGTAGCGGTACGTAAGATGCTTCTACACGGTCTGTTCAGAAATTTTTGTGTAATGCGGTTGGTTCAAATTATTCACAATATATTCAGTATAATCCGCAAACGAAATCAAGGCAAGTGTTGTTCGGTCACAGGTAATCTGCGGATTAAAATCAGGTAGCTGATGACAAGGACGATGTCGGCGCCCAGCCATGCCAAAACTTCCGCATAGAAGATGCCTATTTCTCCTATATAGAGGGGAAGGATAAGGGCACCGCCGGTACGCATAATCAGTTCTGCAATGCCGGAGAGCATGGGAAGGAAGGTATTCCCCATTCCCTGAATACCGGAGCGGACAATATGAAGTACATATAAAATGGGCAGACAGATACTCATGATGGCAAGGTAGAGGTATGCCACGTCCATAGCGGCGGTTACCTCCTCCGGTGTGCCGGATAGGAATAAGCCCAGTATTATTTTACCCAAAAACAGCATAACTACTGCAATAAGGACAGAAGTGATAAGCCCGATGGCAAGAGAGGCACGCATGCCCTGTCTGATCCGTTTGTTTTTGCCTGCACCAAGGTTTTGTCCCACATAAGTGACCACGGCGTAGCCATAGGATGTGGCGGCGATTTCCAAAAGGCCGTAGAGTTTGTTGGTGGCGGTCATGCCTGCGATAAAGATAACCCCATAGCCGTTTACCACAAACTGAATAACCATACCACCCACGGCGATGACACCGTTTTGGAATGCCATGGGAAGACCAAGGAGCAGCAGTCTGCCCACCAGAGAGCCATCCGGCCGAAAATCTTCTTTCTGCATGGAAAGAATCTCGATTTTGCGGATAAAATGCAGGCAGTATAAGCCGGATATAACCTGGGCAATCAGGGTGGCGATTGCGGCACCTGCAATACCCCACTTAAAGCCAAACACAAACAGTACGTCCAGTATAATATTGGTAATGGAAGCAATAATCATGGCATTTAAGGGTGTTTTGCTGTCACCAAGGGAGCGCAGAATACATGCCAGCAGGTTGTAGAACATTACAATAGGGACTCCGGCAAACATAAAACGTATGTATATAAGGGTATCGGGCATGATGTCTGCAGGGGTTTGAAGCAATTCCAAAACGGGCTTTGCGGACAGCTGACCCGCAAGAACCAGTACAACGGAAAAGAGTACCGATAAAACAGCGGAATTTCCAATGGCTTTTTTCAGTTGTTTATAGTTTCCGGCACCGAATTCCTGTGCCATTTTAATGGCAAAACCTTGAGTGAAACCCTGAATGATGCCAAGCATCATCCAGTTTAGCCAGTCAGCCGCACCAAGAGCGGCAAGGGCACCAACACCAAGAAATTTGCCCACCACCATGGTGTCCACTACGGTATAAAGTTGCTGAAATATATTACCTGCCATAAGGGGCAGGGCGAATTTAAAAATGAGTCCGGCGGGCTTACCGGAGGTCATATTTTTTATCTTTGAGGACATAGAAAGCTCCTTTCTCCAAAGTTCAATTTTACGGGGGAAAGTGGGGGTTGTCAAGGTGATAGGTATTGACAGAACCGACCGCTTATGGTTTATAATGTAACTGTGAAGTGAGACAAAACTAAATATAATGCATATATGCGCGAGCCCAAGGGGTCAGGACCGCATATATGACCGTCAGCAGAAGCGTGACGTAGTACAGCTAGCGCGAGGCGCCTTGACACTGTAGGCAGACTTAGGTCTGTTTATTTGTCGAGGCGTTTTTTATTTGCTGTAAATTGCAAAAGAAAAGGTATTAATGAAAGAACAAAAAGAAGCGGAAAAACACCTATTAACTTGGTTTTTTGATGACAGGAACCTCCTTAGCATGATATAATTATCTATCATAATTGTGTATCGTACTAAGGAGGGTAAAGATGAGAAAATATTTATTATTATTTCTACTTATTGTATTTCTGTGTGGATGCGGAAATGAAAGCGGGAAGACTGAGACACGCCGAACGTTAAGCAGTGAAGAAATACAGGAATTAAAAGAAAAGTATCCGGTTTTGAACAAGGAATCTGAGATCGAGACCGAAAGTGTAAAAGGTGATGAAAAAAACGAAGAATCAAAACAGAATCAATCTCAGAATGAGGGCACATATGGGACTCTTGACCATGTTTTCACAACATATCCGAAGGTAACATATGATGAAGTAAAAGCAGGCAGATATAATTCCCAGTATGTAATCGTAGAATGTTTTGTTGAAAAAACTGATGAGGTTGCGGATTTATTGTTCGCAGACGTTTGGTATAAAAGCGAAAAATTAGGGTATGTAAGAAGAAGCGAAGTATTAGACTGGGATGAATTATATTGCGAAAAAGTAAGTATACAATCCGGCGACACAGTGCAGGTTTGTGTATATGTTGACAGCGAGTCGTCTTTTGGATTTACGGATGCAAAAAATATTAGGTTAACAAAGTCCAAATTTAACTTAGATGATGTAAAAAATTATTTTAAACAAGATTGCCAAATAATGGATTATAAAAAGGTCCTTAGAAATCCAGACGACTATAAAAATACCAATTTTGCATTTTGTGGCGAGGTATTTCAAGTGGTTTCGGAAAGTGACAGTGTAATCGAAATGCTTGTCAAGTCAGATGATGACGAAATCGTATATGTGTATTACTACAGAGAAGGAACATCAAGAATTTTAGAGGGTGATATGGTGACAATATATGGAACTTTCTATATTCTTGAAACGTATCAGACATTACTTGGAACTAAAACGGTTCCTAAATTATCAGTGTACTTTTTGGAATTAGGTGAAATGGGCATAACTTC
>CAYRLN010000033.1:0-9359 GCA_964425065.1 uncultured Lachnospiraceae bacterium
GGTAAGATTATTTCTCCCATGGGTTGTAGGGCGTTCCTTTCTCCATGGTATGAAAGAGGCGGTATGCATCCTGCAGATGAAAATGATGTACCTGTATTTGTGGGCCGTTTTAATATCGGTGCGGTTTCCCTGCATCTTCCCATGATTTTGGCGAAAGCAAGACAGGAAAGCAGAGATTTCTTTGCAGTGCTGGATTATTATCTGAATCTGATTCGTCAGCTTCATATCCGTACTTATGCATATTTAGGCGAGATGCGCGCATCCACAAACCCTCTTGCATACTGTGAAGGTGGTTTCCTTGGCGGAAACTTAAAACTGACGGATAAAATCAAACCGCTTCTGAAATCTGCAACGGCAAGTTTTGGCATTACCGCTTTAAATGAACTTCAGGAACTTTACAACGGAAAATCCCTGGTAGAGGATGGTCAGTTTGCAGTAGAAGTGATGGAGCATATCAACCAGAAAGTGGCAGAATTTAAAGAAGAAGACGGAAATCTGTATGCGATTTACGGAACTCCTGCAGAAAATCTGTGTGGTCTTCAGGTAAAACAGTTCCGTAATAAATATGGCATCGTTGAAGGTGTTTCCGACAGAGAATACGTTTCAAACTCTTTCCATTGCCATGTATCGGAAGACATTACACCAATTCAGAAACAGAATTTGGAAGACCGTTTCTGGGATTTGTCCAACGGCGGAAAAATCCAATATGTAAAATATCCTGTGGATTATAATTTGGATGCAGTAAAAACCCTGATTCACAGGGCTATGGATATGGGATTTTATGAGGGCGTCAATCTGTCATTGGCATATTGTGACGATTGCGGACATCAAGAACTTGAGATGGACGAGTGTCCCAAATGCGGAAGCCGTAATTTGACGAAAATCGACAGAATGAACGGTTATCTGTCTTATTCCCGTGTGCATGGTGACACACGTCTGAATGAGGCAAAAATGGCTGAAATAGCAGAAAGGAAGAGCATGTAGTAATGAGATATCATAATATCACAAAAGATGATATGCTTAACGGCGATGGCCTGCGAGTAGTGCTTTGGGTGGCCGGATGTGCTCATTGTTGCAAAGGATGTCAGAATCCCATCACATGGGATCCGAACGGTGGATTGTTATTTGATGAGGCTGCAAAACAGGAAATTTTTGATCAGTTGAACCAAAACTATATTTCCGGTATCACTTTTTCCGGTGGGGACCCGCTTCATCCCGCAAACCGTTTAGATGTCAGAAATCTGATGGCTGAAATAAAGAAGAAATACCCGGATAAGACCATTTGGCTTTACACCGGTGACAGCTGGGAAAATATTTTGTATTATCCGCTGATGCAATATGTGGATGTTGTGGTCGACGGAGAGTTTCATATAGATGAACTGGATACCAAACTTTTGTGGAAGGGCAGTAAGAACCAGAGAGTAATTGATGTAAAAGCAACACTCAGACCGGAAAACACAGACCCTACCGTACCGGTATTACACGTTCATGATTATGGAAAATAAATAGGTTGGAGAACATATTATGCAAAAAGTGGCACAATTTTTTAAAGTTAGTCCTGAAAATTTCATGCAGGCAATGAAGGACGATTTCCCACAGTATACGGAAGCGGATATAAAGGATATATACGAGTCCCTGGAATTGCCGAAGAGAGCGACAAAGGGAAGTGCAGGGTATGATTTTTATGCACCTTTTGCTTTTTCACTGCCGCCCGGAACAACCATTAAGATTCCCACCGGCATCCGCGCAAAAATGGAGGAAGACTGGGTGCTTCAGTTATTCCCCAGAAGCGGTCTCGGTTTCAAATTCAGATTGCAACTGAACAATACCGTTGGTATTATTGACAGCGATTATTTTTACTCGGACAATGAAGGACATATTTTCGCAAAGATTACGAATGATTCCAACGAAGGTAAGGTTCTTGAGGTTTCCGCAGGTTCCGGTTTTATGCAGGGAATTTTCCTACAGTACGGTATAACGGTAGATGATGCTGCAGACGGTATCCGCAACGGCGGTTTCGGAAGTACCACAAATAAATAAGTATAAAAGACTCCTTTTTAAGAGAAACTACGGATAGAAAGATTTGTAGAAAACTTAAAAGGAGTTTTTATTTTTATGGACAGATACAAAGAAGAAGTGAACGTGGAATATAGCGATAAAATGACATCAAAATTAAAGGAAACGATGGCCTATTTAAATAACAGGCTTGCAGCTGAAAAAAATTTTGATGTTGTTTACCGCGTCATTCATGTGGGCGGAAGAGAGGCTTGCATTTATTTTATAGATGGCTTTTGCAAGGATGAACTGATGCAAAAAATGCTCCAACATTTTATGAGCATGGCACCGGAACAGTTGCCGGAGAATGCCCATGAAATGGCGAAAAAGGGGATTCCTTATGTGGAAGTGGACATGGCGGATAAATGGAATGATATTTTGTATGCGTTCATGTCAGGTGTCTTTGTACTGATTATCGATGGATACGATAGGGCGCTTCTGATTGATTCGAGAACTTACCCTGCAAGAAGTGTATCGGAACCGGAAAAGGAGAAAACCCAAAGAGGTTCCAAAGACGGATTTGTCGAAACACTGGTGTTTAATACGGCGCTAATCCGCCGGAGAATCCGCAGCACGGATTTGCGTATGGAAATGATGAGCGCAGGCAACAGTTCCAGAACGGATATTGTTGTTTGCTACATGGAGGGCAGAGTGGACCACAAATTGCTCTGTATGGTAAAAGAACGGATAAAAAATATACGTGTGGATGCCCTAAACATGAATCAGGAGAGTCTGGCGGAATGTCTGTACCAGAGAAAGTGGTACAATCCTTTTCCTAAATTTAAATACACCGAACGTCCGGACACCGCATCTGCGCATGTTCTGGAAGGAAATATTATTATATTGGTAGACAATTCCCCGTCGGTTATGATTATTCCGACTTCGGCCTTTGATGCAGTGGAGGAGGCAGATGATTATTATTTTCCGCCCATCACCGGAACGTATATCAGATTATCCCGTTTTCTGATTATGCTTGTTACTTATTTTTTAACCCCCACCTTTTTGCTTCTTATGTCAAACAGGGAGTGGATTCCCGAAAGTTTTCAATTTATTGTTTTAAAAGAACAGGAAAACATTCCGCTTATCTGGCAGTTTTTAATTTTAGAGTTGGCCATAGACGGTTTAAGGCTTGCGGCGGTAAACACTCCCAGTATGCTCAGTACTCCTTTAAGTGTTATGGCAGCATTGGTGCTTGGAGAGTTTTCCGTAAACAGCGGTTGGTTCAATTCAGAGGTCATGCTTTATATGGCATTTGTGGCGATTGCAAATTACACGCAGTCTAACTACGAGATGGGATATGCATTGAAATTTATGAGAATTATTACGCTTATTTTAACGGCCATATTTGGATTGCCGGGATATATTGGTGGAGTGTTGATTTTGATAATATCCCTTGTAACAAACAAAACCATGTCGGGACAAAGTTACCTGTATCCGTTGTTTCCCTTTAACGGGAAGCAGCTTTTTCACAGGTTATTCCGAACTCGTATGGAAAACGCGAAGAAGTAGTTTTGAAAAATACATGAGAAATATTTCCTAATTTTGCAAATATGTTTGAAATTCAAACTATATAGTCTTATAATTAGATTAGTAGCAAAATACGGAGGTATAGTATGAGTCAATTTAAAATAGTAACAGACAGTACAGCAGATTTACCTAAGGAATATTTGGAGCAGCATGATGTTGGTTGTGTTAATTTGTGTTATACAATCGGGGGAGAGACTTACGGGGGAACAGGGAAAGAATTAGACTGGAAAGAATTTTATAACATGATGAGAGATGGACAAATGCCCAGCACATCTCAGGTAAATCCGGAAGAATTTAAGGCTTATTTTACAGAGTGTTTGAAGGAGACAGATGAGATTTTGTACTTGGCATTTTCGTCCGGACTTAGTGGCACTTGCGGCAGTGCACGAATTGCGGCAGAGGAAATTATGGAAGGTAATCCCGATGCGAAAATCAGAGTGGTTGATACTTTACAGGCGTCCATGGGAGAAGGCTTAGTTGTATATAAAGCGGTTGCCATGAAAGAACAGGGAAAATCCATGGAAGAGACTGCAGCATGGGTTGAAGAAACAGCACCTAATTTCATTGCAGTATTCACTGTGGATGATTTGAATCATTTGTATCGCGGCGGCCGTGTGAGCAAAGCAACCGCTTTAATCGGTACCATTGCAGCAATCAAACCGCTACTTCATGTAGATGATGAAGGACATTTGACCCCTTTAAGTAAAACCCGCGGACGTAAAAAATCTTTGCTCGGTCTTGTGGACTTGATGGGAGAACAGATGGGCGACTTTAAAGAGCAGAATACGGATATGATAATGATTAGTCATGGAGACGCCATGGAAGATGCCGAGTTTGTAAGAGATGAAATCAAGGCAAGATTTGGATTTGAAAACTTTATGATTAACAATATCGGACCCACCATCGGTGCCCATTCAGGTCCGGGAACCATAGCATTGTTTTTCATGGGTAAAAAGAGATAATAGAGTATTCTCATATAAAATAAGGAGTTGGTAGATTTACCAACTCCTTATAAATTTGTCTATATAGTTGTCTAAGCAGCTCTCAATAACCCGGATTGCTTCCTCGCGGTTTCCTTTTTCGTTGACGTCAGTAGTTTTGTTTTCCAGTGCTTTATAAACTGTGAAAAAATGTTCCATTTCATCAATCACGTGAGTGGGCAATTCAGAAATATCGTGGTAATTGTTATAGTTAGGATCGTTAAAAGGTACCGCAATTATTTTTTCGTCCCTTTTTCCCCCATCCAACATGGAGATAACACCGATAGGATAGGCACGGACCAAGGTAAGCGGAGCAACCGGTTCGGAGCAAAGAAGCAGAACGTCAAGCGGGTCCCCATCGTCACCATAGGTGCGGGGGATAAAACCGTAGTTGGCCGGATAGTGAGTGGAAGTATAAAGAATACGATCTAAAATAATGTATCCCGTTTCTTTATCTAATTCATACTTGTTTTTGCTTCCCTTTGGAATTTCTATTACACAGATGAAGTCTGTGGGAGTAACACGTTTTACATTAATATTATGCCAAATATTTCCGTTGATTTCGTTCATACAATGCCTCCTGTTTTCGTTCATTATAGCATTTGCAGAACAAAAGTAAATATGTTTTTATTTTTTCTTAAAGTGCTTTATTAAGAAAAAAACGAGAAAAGCAAGGAGTGCCAGTTTTGTCAGGGTAGAATATTTGTCAAAGATATTGCTTATTTGCGCCCAGTTTTCGCCAACCATACTGCCAAGGGTAACCAGAACCGTATTCCATATAAGGCTTCCGAGAGTGGTATAAATCAGGAAACGGCCTTGTGACATTTCGCTGATGCCGGCAGGAATGGAAATAAGGCTTCGCAAAATAGGAATAAAACGGCAATAAAAAACGGAGAAGTTTCCCTTTTCTTGAAACCGGGCAATAGAGCGGCAGATATCCGCAGTGTCCAAATGCAATATTTTGCCGACAGGACCTAAGGAAAGGGCAATTAATCGGTCCTTGTTTAGGATTTTTCCTGCATAGTAAAGAACGATTGCGCCGAGAAGGGAACCCAAGGTGGAGAACAGAATCACACCGGGGACATTCATGTTGGTGTATGTAGTCATAAAGCCGCCCAGAGTCAGAATCACTTCTGAAGGGATGGGAGGGAAGATGTTTTCCAGTGTGATGAGAAGAAATATACCGATGTAACCAAAACGGTTCATGAAAGTGATAATGAAGTCTTGCATTGTTATCTCTGCCAAGAAGGAGTTATTGTATTTTATGGGTAAATGGGAGAGAGTATGCAAAGAAAAGAGGAGTCCGGAAAGCGGACTCCTTCAGTTTTTTTATTTGTTGCAGTTTTCCTGCATATCGAAGCCGGGATTAAAGGCGTAGAAGTTTTTAGAATTTAATCTTTCCTGTGTCAGGCGAAGAGCCTCACCAAAACGCTGGAAATGAACAATTTCACGCTGACGTAAAAACTTAATCGGTTCGCATACATCAGGGTCCTTAATCAGGCGAAGTAAATTGTCGTAAGTAGTGCGGGCTTTTTGTTCTGCTGCCATGTCTTCAAATAAGTCGGTGATAATGTCACCCTTAGACTGGAACTGATTTGCATTGAAAGGTACACCACCGGCTGCCTGAGGCCAGATTCCGACGGTGTGGTCGGTATAATAAGGAGCCAGACCACCGGCCTCGATTTCTTCCATTGAGAGATTTCTGGTCAGCTGGTGAACAATCGCAGCCACCATTTCAAGGTGTGCCAGTTCCTCAGTGCCGATATCGGTTAAAAGTCCGGCAACTTCACGATAAGGAGTGGCATAGCGCTGGGAAAGGTATCTCATGCTGGCACCCATCTCGCCGTCCGGACCGCCATACTGGGATATAATCACCTGTGCAAGTTGTGCATTCGGTTCTTTGATATTTACAGGAAATTGTAGGCGCTTTTCATAATTCCACATATCTTAACATCCTCCTTCCCAAGGCATTGGTGCCAAAACCCAGGACCATTCTTTGTTATCCATGGAATAAGTGGCGTTTAACGGGTAATATTTTGCAGCAAACTCCTGTTTCAGTTGATTTTCAATGCGGGCATAATGATTAAAATACTCCATTGCCTGTTTATCAAAAGGGTGGGTATCAAGATACAAGGTGAGTTCAACCAAGGTAAAACTAATGACACTGATATCTTTCAGCATACGTGTCTGTTCACTGCCTGCTGTTTGTCTCATTTTACGCATCTCCTTCCTGTAAAGGGTTTGTTCAGTTCGGGAAAGATTGTGCCGTATTTGAATGCTTCTTCAAGATTTTCATAAATGGTACAAAGATGTTGCCAGGGTACATATGCCATGGCGATGGCGAATTTATCGAAATATTCGTCGAAACTATAGTCCTGCATAAACAGCCTTTCATAAAACGTATTCGTATTTAATAATATAATATGTTGGCAACGCAAATGGGTGTTAGTTATATAAGAATGGAAAAATTGATATTTCTTTAACAAACCTCTTGCTTAAATGGTGAATTTATGTTTTACTAAATATAGTTGTGATTTTTTTATCAAAGTGTAAAACTTTGCAGGAGGAAGACAGATGAGTGACATGAGAGGAATTGATACACCGGTCAGACAACGAAGGAGACAGGTGTTTAAAGAAGTGGCAAATCTGGCATATAATTCCAAGAATTTAAAAGATGATATGGAAGCTTTGCCCTATAAAATCGTGGATTATGATGAGTCCATTTACTGGGAAAGTGTGTATCGTGACCGGGCGGTTATCAGAGAGAGAATCCGTCTTGCCATGGGTATGTCCCTTCGCGCGGAAGACAGAAGTAAACCGGGACATTTGACGGAAGGTGTGGAAGAAAGCAATATCGATGAAAAATATTATGAACCGCCACTTATGCAGGTGATTCCGTCCGCATGCAATGCGTGTCCGGAAAATCAATATGAGGTAAGTAACCTTTGTATGGGCTGCCTTGCACATCCCTGCATGTCCGTGTGTCCTGTAGAGGCTATTACCATGGCAAACGGAAAATCAAAGATTGATAAGGATAAGTGTATTAAATGTGGAAAATGTATGGCTGTTTGCCCTTATAATGCCATTGTCCATAGGGAACGTCCCTGTCAAAAAGCATGTGGTGTAAATGCAATTAAAAACGATAGCCGTGGAAGAGCTGCTATTGACAACGATATCTGTGTATCTTGCGGTCAGTGTATGGTCAGTTGTCCTTTTGGCGCTATTGCAGACAAATCCCAGATATTCCAGTTGATCCGTGCGATGCAGTCGGGAAGAAAAATTATCGCTCAGGTAGCGCCTGCTTTTGTAGGCCAGTTTGGTCCTAAAGTTACCCCGGATATGTTTAAGACTGCTCTTAAAGAACTGGGTTTTGCGGATGTTTACGAGACGGCAATCGGTGCAGACCTCGGATGTATGGCAGAAGCGGAGCATTATGTAAAGGAGGTTGCCAGCGGAAATCAGGCCTTTGCCCTGACCTCCTGTTGTCCTTCCTGGTCTGTGATGGCTAAAAATCTGTTCCCTGAAACAATTGATAAAATCAGCAACGAGTTAACCCCTATGGTGGCCACAGCCCGTATTATTAAAAAAGAGCATCCCGATGCAAGTGTGGTGTTTATCGGTCCGTGTGCATCTAAGAAACTGGAAGCGTCCAGAAGAACCGTAAGGTCTGATGTAGACTTTGTTATTACATTTGAAGAACTGACCGGTATGTTTGAAGCCAAAGGCATTCTTCTGGAGGAAATCAAAGCCATGGATCAAATGCAGGATGCCACAGGGGCCGGACGTGGCTATGGTGTTGCAGGTGGTGTGGCAAATGCAATCGAAGAATGTGTGAAAAAGTATTATCCCGGTGTGGAAGTGAACATCGAGCATGCGGAGAGTCTTGCAGAATGTAAGAAGATGCTTCTTTTGGCAAAAGCAGGAAAGAAAAACGGTTGTCTGATTGAAGGAATGGCATGTCCGGGTGGCTGTATTGCGGGAGCCGGTACTAACATTGCCCTTGGGCAGGCGGCGAAAGAACTGGCAAAGTTTAAATCCAGTGCGGAGCAGCCATTGCCTGAGTTTTTCTAAATTTCCTGTGCTTTATACTAAAAATATCATTGCAGTTTTCCGTGAAACCTTATAAAATGGATAGAGATATGTACCAGGGTATAAACCCGGAACGGAGGAAACTATGACAAAAATTAGAACCAGATACGCACCAAGTCCCACAGGAAAAATGCATGTGGGCAATCTGCGTTCCGCATTATATGAGTTCCTGATTGCCAAACATGAGGGCGGAGATTTCATGCTCCGTATTGAAGATACAGACCAGGAGCGTTTCGTAGAGGGCGCAACAGAGATTATCTACCGTACCATGGAGAAGACAGGACTGATTCATGACGAAGGTCCTGACAAGGATGGCGGCTATGGTCCCTATGTCCAGAGTGAGCGTATGCAGACCGGTATTTATATGAAATATGCAAAAGAACTTGTTGAAAAAGGGGAAGCATATTACTGCTTCTTTATCACAGAAGCAGTAATATGCTTCCTTGAAGACGGAAATCGTAGAAGGCAAGGAAATCATGATTTATGATAAGCATTGCCTTGGACTTTCCAAAGAGGAGGTAGAGGCAAATCTTGCTGCAGGAAAGCCTTTCGTCATCCGCCAAAACAATCCTCAGGAGGGAACAACCACTTTCCACGATGAGCTTTATGGCGATATCACAGTAAACAACAGCGAACTGGATGATATGATTTTGATTAAATCCGATGGTCTTCCCACCTATAACTTCGCAAATGTTGTAGACGACCATA
>CAYRLN010000034.1:0-9298 GCA_964425065.1 uncultured Lachnospiraceae bacterium
ACGCCCAAATTTTACTGTAACTTCACCTTATTTTCTTGATATCATCTTCATCTCCACAAATCCCAATTTAGTGATATCTCAAAAGTCAAATATAAATTATTCCTTACTAAATATATCGTCCGATTGTGAAATTAAAAAAGAGCCCTGTGACATATTGTTCATCTGAGGTGCCCCAAAAAGTCAGACTTTTGAGGGGCACCTCAATCACAAAGGCTCTTGTATTACATATTATTCCATTCCCACAATCTCGTAATCCCAATCCACATCACCATCAACCGTCTCTAGTGACAACTCATACATCTCGCCCACTGAAAGAACAGGCTCCTCTGAAAACTCTCCAAAGGTAAGAATCCCTTCCCGGCCGCCAATGTCAGCTCTGTAGAGTACTCTTCCGTCCTGTTCAAACATTTCCAGGATTGTCACTTCTGCCGCAAACGCCGCTGCCTTTAAGTCATCCATGTTTTGTGCAGGTGTGGATGCCTCATCAGTAGCATCTTCCGTAGCAACTCCCGCTTCAGTTTCACCGGCTACTTTGGTGGTACTTTCTGCAACTTCCATTGACTCCATCTTATCGGAATCAATTGCATCGTTTGCAACGGTATCAGCATCAGTGGCCATCTGTTCTTCCACTTCACATTCCTCTTGCTGTACCGCCTTCTCGGGAGCTGCACTTCCCCCACTGTTCCCGCCACTGGATGTCATGATGCCATCCGCGTTGTACTTCATGCCGTTTTCCATGGTTTCGGTATCCGCCGCTGCATCCTCCATAACCATTTCAAAGGCTCCGTCCCTTGCCATAAAATTAGCCGACTCGTTCTTTCCGCCCTGCGCACTTCTGAGCACCGGCACTGCCAAAAGGCAAATAACCAATGCTGCTGCCGCAGTCATGCCATAGGTCATCCAGCGTCTGCTTATATGGCCACGGTGCTTCATCGGTACCACATTGGAGGTGTCTGTCACCTCTGCCGCGGCATTCCCGGTAACGGTTGCTTCTTTGACAGGGAGATTTGCTTCGATGCGGGCCCACAAATCGGGCGTCTGTTCATTCATATGCTGTTCATATTCTTGTTTAAAATCCCTGCTCAAATCCGCACCTCCTCAATTTATTTACCGCTTCCCGGTATCTCCATGCCACCGTTCCCATGGGAACTTTTAAAATGGCAGCTATTTCTTTCAAAGTCATATCACCCATAACTTTCATATGGATAACTTCTCTCTCTTTTTCACTTAAAGTCTCTAAGGCATCTTTTATCAGTGTCTGAAGGACAACCCCGTCTTCCACATTGCTTGTGCGGGAATACCCTTCTAATGTATCTTCAAAATTGTCCGTTAATTCTTCCCTTTTATGCTTGCGGATAAAATCAATGGTCATATTGCGCGCAATAGTAGCCATCCAACCGCGATGTCCGCTGCCTGGCTTGTAGGATGCCGATTTCTCCCAGAGTTTTATAAAAAATTCACTGGTAATGTCTTCTGCATTTTCTCTATTTCCAATCATCTGAAATACAATTCCATAGATATAGGAAACGTATTCCTCATACACCTCGCGCAGACCTTCCTTATCTCCTTCATTCATCTGCCGGATGCACTGCTCAAATTTTGCTTCCGTCACCGCTTTTCCCTCACCTGTCTAATTATGATACGCACCCAAAACATATATTTATGGTTATAAAATATTTAGTTTTGAATATATCCCCGCATTTCTTCCTCAATCATTGTAAGCGAATTGGACAGAGCTTGCAACTGTTTCGATATTTCTTCTTTATTTTCCCGTTCTTTTTTATAACAGATTTTATGTTCCATACTGGACCAGAAATCCATGGAAAGCGTACGGAACTGAACTTCCACCGGATAATATTCCATAGCATCCAAAGCGTGCACCGGCACACCAAAAATAATGTGATAGCTGCGGTATCCGCTTTTCTTGGGATTCTCTATGTAATCTTTCTCCTTGATTACAATAATATCCGCCTGCCTTTTTAACGCCTCAATCAAAGTATAGATCTCTTCTTTGAAATAACAGATGACACGTATACCTGCTATATCCATCAAATTGTCTTTTGCATTAATTACGCTGTCTGTAACCCCGAGACGCTCCAATTTTTCTTCCATACTCCGTTTCGCTTTTACGCGGTTTTGCATGTGATGCACCGGCTTACTGGCATCCCTCGCATATATGCTGTGATTTAAAATATTAAGTCGTGTCAGCATAACCTGCATCGCATCCTCATATGGCTTAATTAATTCATAATATTGTTCGTTTGTCATTCATACCTTCCTTTTATGCTTTTAATACATTCTTGGGCCAAAGCCTCCGCAGCAAAGTCCGCTGCCGCCGCAACACAGATTGCAAATCATATTTGCCAGGCAAAGTTTCATGCAAATTCCCCCACCGGCAGGACGCATACCGCCAAAGGATGCACTCTGCCCCTGATACCAGGTTGCGCCGGATTCAATACGGCTGAGCAGCTGCCTGTATTCCCAGTTGTCCGGGTCCATCTTCACTGCATTTTCCGCATGTTCTTTTGCTATAATATTATTTCCCAATGCCATATTGGCATAAGCACTGTAATAGTACCACTGGGCATTTCTGTTATCTATCTGCGACAGAACATTTAGCGCCTCTTTGTAATAACCCGCCCTAATATAAGAGGCGGCAGATTTCATGTAATCGCTTCCGCTTTCTGACTGTCTGTACCGGGCGTTCTGTCCGTTGAAAGAGCCGGTTCCGTAAAAACCACCGTAGCCCTGATAGCCGCCATAACCGGCATTCCTACGATAATCCGTTTCAGAGTCATAGCCGCCGCTGCGCATTTTCATAACATCCTGATATGCCTTCTGTACTTCTTTAAATTTTTCCTCCGCCAACTCCTTGTTCGGATTATTCACGTTGGCATCGGGATGATATTTTCTGCTCAGGCTTCTATATGCTTTTTTAACCTCTTCGTCCGTGGCATCCCTTTGGATACCCAGAATCTGATATGGATCACTCATCTTTCTTTCCTCCGTGCGCTAACCTCTTCATACCTGCCCCAGACACCGGAATACAAAATATTTCTTAAGATATCAATATTTTGTAATATGGGCAATTTCTCAAACTCTCTGGAACACTCTGCAATCATCATAGTCAGAATTTGTCTGCACTCTCCCTCAAAATCTACTGTCTCATACAGTTTAACCAAAGGATTATAGCGCCCTTTTTTCAAATCCTCTTCAATATCATCATACGCATCCAGAATATAGATGAATTTTCCCAAAAAGAAGCCCATTTTAGATAAAATCGGGGCCCAATCATCCTCCTTGTAAACAAGAATCTCCGCCATCACCATTCCAAAGAGACCGGACATGGCATCAATGTCTGCCGAACCGTTTTTTTCGCCCTCTGCGATTTCCGCCATAAGCTCTTCAATCCGTCTCGTCTTTTCCTTATATCGTTCGCAGATATCACGGTATTTTCCACTTAAGGTGGTCATCATGGCTTTTCGGGAAACCTTTCTTTCGTCCTCCCAATCGTCACGGCATTTATAATATGTCATAACCACGGACATATCTGCCACATAGTCCGCTATTTCGTTACGCCGCATCGTTCTTTTTTCCAGGGGATGCAACACACATTTGCAGGGACAATGGTTCTCTTTCGGTTCATACAGCCCGGTAAGCAGCATATATATAAATGTCATATCATAGGAAAGAGACAATCTGGAAAAATTGCCTCCCCGTTCTTTTAAACATTTACACAAGCCGCAATAATAGGACTGGTATACGTCATATTCTCTGATTTTCAATTCTGCCTTATTGGCAACTACATAACCAAACATAAACTATCTCCGTTCTAGGTTCTTTTTCTAAACACAGTGGAACATTTTCTGCAACGGATTTCTACATTTCCTCTTCCCTTGGGAATTCGCATTCTTTGTTTACAATTGGGACATTTAAAAATGCGGTAACCCTTTCTCTGTTGCATTTCATATTTCAGTTGATTAGGCCCTTTTTTTAATTTTGCGAGAAATCGCTCATAAGCCATTCCTTCCTGATATCTCTTCGCATGATTTCTGGAGAAAATTCTAAAGTATCCCCAAATAATCATTACAAGGGACAGCGGATACAAAATCCCTATCGGAAGAAATATGGATACGATACTGGCGATTACCGCCCCATACACCAAATGTTTTGACAACTTATCAACACCGTATCTTCCGTACATAAAACGCATAAATTTCTCTTTCATTTTCTTAACCCTACATTCCTTTCGCCTATTTTTATGTCATATTTCTATGTAAAGCCCACACTGCCTTTATTGTATGTCTCTATCATACACCCTAATTGTGAACATGTTATGAGCAAATTATAAAACGAATACTAATGTTTTATAAAGAATAAATAAAGTTCTCCCATCATCAAAAAAACTGCCGCAGCAAAACGCCGCGGCAGTTCTTTCATCTATTTCTTTTTTTACTTTAGTCCGGAAAAATATCCTTAATGGACATTGATTCCCTGGCCAACACGAATCTGATTTACATCTTCAATCTGAGGATTCTTCATCTTCAAATCAGCCAATGTCAGATTGTACAATCTTGCGATGGCATACATGCTGTCACCGGCTTTTACCACGTACTGTGCGCCTGCTGCCACTGTTTCCAGCGGTTTTTCTGCCGTAACTACCAGCAGATACTCGCCGCCCTCTGTCATGGCAAACATTGCCTGACCGTCTCCGGTTACATTAAAGTATCCGCAGAATTCCATCTCGCCTGTTGCTGCATTGTATTTGTACAGGCTCGCAAAATCACCTGCAAATTCTTTTCCTACATTTACGTGCATATTTACCGTCACACCGAAGGCACCTGCATTCTTAACAGAAATCTGCTCACTGTCAAGCGCGCCTGCAATCTTTGTTGCAACAGATGCTGCAGGAATGTTGTTTGTATTATTTTCGACGGTTACGTCCACGTTGCCTGTTACGGATCCTTTTACATTCTGTCCGCTGATACTCATTGCAACGCCGGTTCCGTTGTGGAACATTGCAGTCACATTCTGGCCTTTGATGCTCTCAATCACCTGTGCGGGTACTGCGATGGTACCGCTGGCTGTAAATTCAACGTTCACGTTTTCACCCTGGGGTGTTACAACTTCTGCATTTACCTCGACCTTTACTTCTTCCCAGTTAATTTCCGGAATCACGGGAGCCGGTGCGGGTGCAGGAGTTACGGGTACTACAGGGTCTTCAGGATCTACAGGGTCTTCAGGATCCACAGGGTCTTCAGGATCCACAGGGTCTTCAGGATCCACAGGGTCTTCAGGTGCCTTATAGTCGCCTGTGCGGCTTAAATACATGTCATCCCATGAACCCCAGCCACCTGCGCCGTAGGAAGCATACATACCAACAATTACTTCTGTTCCATCTTCTGCAACTGTAATTGTTATTTCAGGATTTGACCAGTTCTGCCATGAAGAAACACTTGTTTCTGCTTCTGTTGTCTCTCCGCCTACTGTTGCAAAAATCTTGAATACAGGCGCATCGCCAACATCGCCACCCTGAACATAACCGCCAAAGGTATACACGCCTGCGTCTAAGGTCAATGTCTGGCTTGCTGTATATTCACTGGCACTGCTGCACCAGAAGTGCAAGCAATAGGAACCGTTTCTCTTGTTGCTGGAGTCGCTCTTAATGCTTGCTGCTCCGGATTCGTCCACAATCGTCCATTCCGTCTTTCCGCTTTCAAAATCGCCGTTAGGAAGTATATTTGCCAGTTTCAGAGTCAAAGTACATGTTGTCTCATAGGTTGCATCGTCAAGAGTCACTGTACCGTCAATCACATAAGTGCCGGCACCTGCTGCAATTGCTGCGCTAAGCTGGGTTTCATCCCATATAACTGCTGCCGCGCCTGTTGTACCGATTGCATAGGATACCTCTACGGTAGAAGGAAGTGTGACGGTCTGGCCAACTTCAAGTTCCGCACTTGCGCTGCGAATGACGCTTATTGTTCCTTCGGGTACTGTTGTACCTGTCTTCACATATTTGAAAATATTAAGTGTATCTAAGGGATGTCCGTAGAAATCAAACAATGCCTGGTTATCAATTGCGGAACCACCGTACCATACACCTGCATCTTCCGGATCATATTCCGCTGCAAAACTTGCTGCCCAACCGGAACCATAGGTTTCCCAAAGAACTTTATTCTGTGCCAAAATTTCTGCTGCGTTATCCGCATCTTCATCATAAACCTGTACAGGCAACCATGCGGGCTCCCAGTAAAATACACCGATACCCTTTGCGCCGTTATCAGCTTCAATGTTTGCAACTGCATTGATAACCGCTCTCAATTCATTTGCCTGTCCCTGCAGACTGGCATCGTACTGCATCTCAATACCGGACTTACCTTCGAAGGCGGTATTTTCATGTCCGTCACCTTCTTCGTTTGTTGTAAGCCAGGAAGTTTCTGCCACCATAACGTCTTTGCCGTATGTAGAAGCAATATTGCTCAGAACGCTCTTCAAGTTTGCGATTGTTCCGTGCCAGAACGGATAGTAGGAAGATGCAAATACATCATAATCTACATTGTAAGTTTCCAGGTTTGCCGCATATCCTGCATAACGTCCGCTTGTCTCAGGATTTGTAAAGTGCAGTGCAACCAAAATTTCCATATCATTTTCTGCTGCCACCGCGCGGACTGCTTTGCTGCCTGCGTTAAAGATCTGGCTCATATTTGCCCAGCCGGTTTCGCCACAGATTGCGTTGTTTGTCTCGTTACCAACCTGTACCATGCCTACGTCAACGCCTGCGTTAATCATGGTTTCCAGGCTTTCTTTTGTAAAGGATTCAACTGCTGCTACCTTCTGCTCCAAAGTATAATCAGTCCAAGCCTTAGGAGCCTGCTGTTTTCCGGGGTCTGCCCAGAAATCGGAATAATGGAAGTCAACCAAAACCTTCATACCTGCGTTGGTTGCCCACTGACCGATTTTCACTGCTGTAGCCACGTCATTGTTACCACCGCCGTAACCGTTGCCGCTTTCATCAAAGGGATTGTTCCATACACGGACACGGACATAATTGATTCCGCTTGCTGCAAGCAAATCAAAGAACCCCTGATCGTCTACTTCGTTACCCTCAAAATCATAGAATTTCACGCCACTGTTTTTCAGTGATACATAAGAGGAAATATCTACGCCGCCGATGAAATCATCACCTGCTGCTTTCACTCTCTCAACATAAATTTCAGCGGAAACAGGTTCTACGTTGTCGTCTTCGTCATCTTCGTCATCCGGTGTTGTTGTATCGCCTTTTTCGATAGAGATGGAATCAATATAACCCCAACCACCGGTTTTTACTGTTACCTTAAATCCAACTGTAACGTTCTCTAAATCTTCTGTAATTACGAATGCATCTTCTGCATAATCCCAGATTGCATAACCGGATAATGCTACGGATTCGCCAACCTGATTGCCGATTACCAGCTGGTATGACGCATCGCCACCCATGGCATCCGCTTTTAATGTATAAGTACCTGCGGGGATTTTCGCTACTGTCTGGTAAAGAGTGAATGTACCACCGGTCTCCAGCCAGAAGTTAAATCCGCCTGCGCCCTGGTTTTCGCCATGACCTGCGTCGCTTGCGTAAGTACCATATTTAAGTGTTGTGCTTCCTGTTGTGTCAGCTGTTGCTGTCCAAACGCCGGAAGTTGCATAACTTGTAAATTCTGTATCCTGAAGGGTTACTTCTGTTGTAACATCGCCACCGATATTGTCATCGCCGTCTTCTGCAACCGTTCCCTGCTGAAGTACAAAATTATCAAAGTAACCATCATAATATGCAGGAGCATCACCGGTAATTGTGATTGTAACATCGCCTGCTTCTGCCAATGTGAAGGCATCCATCTCTACGGTTGCCCATACACCCCAGCCTGTAGATGTCAATGACTTGCTTACACCTGCAACACTTGCTGTCAGCGCACCCTCTGCCGCAGAAGCCGCATGGTCAAACACCAAACGGTAAGTTCCTGCAGGAACATTACTGATTGTTGTTGTCATTGTCATTGTATTTGCCGAAGTATCATCATTGTAAAAATGCACTCTGTTTGTAAGGTTTGCCGTATCGTAACTGTTTGCCTCTACCTCATACTTGGTGTAACCAACCCAGTTAGCCCAATTCAGAGTCCATCCATGATAATAATTGTCCCAACCGTCACTACTGTCTGCTGTCTCGAAATCACCATTTGCAATCAGAGTAGTGTCTGTCCATGTAGTCTCTGCCTGCACAAGTTGTACCGGTGTCAAACTGCCGATAACCAATGCAAGTGCCAGAAACTTACTGATTTTCTTGAAAAAATTTCTTTTTTTCATAACTTACCTTCCCTTTCCTGCAAACGGTCTCCTCCCTAATTGCGCAACCGTTTGCACTATAAACACAGTATAGCATTCTACCCCCAAACCTGCTATTGACGAGTAGCCTAATTTTCCCAAAACATTTTTAGCCATTTTGTCCCCGCGCAACTCCCACCACCGAAATACCGCTTTAAAGCGCCAAAATGCCCGTGCGCAACCCTTCGCGCAACCTTCTGCGTCGTCTCTGTGTACCTTGTCTATTTGTAACCCTTCCCTATTATCAAATGCGTCGAATCTCCCCCGGAAATCCAAATAAAAAGGACCAAAAATTGCCTCAAATGAAACAATTTTGGGTCCTTAAAATCAAGATTTATTTGCGCAACATCGTTGCGCTGCTTGTGTCAGTTTTTTTGCGCAAATCCTTATTTGTCATGAATCTCACTGTGCAATTCCTGCAAGGACTTTAATTGACCCTTCTCGTGAGACTTCACATAATGAATACCTTCTACGGTAGCTTTTGCTGCTGCCATAGTTGTAAGATACGGTACTTTTCCTTTGATAGCCGCTTTACGCAGATAACTGTCATCATCCATTCCGTCTTTGTCTCTCGGTGTATTTACAATCAACTGAATCTCACCGTTTGCAATCATATCAGAAATGTTAGGACGGCCTTCGCAAAGTTTCTTAACCTTTGCTACCGGAATACCGGCACTTGCAATCAAATCACAAGTTCTTCCCGTTGCAACCAGGTTAAATCCATCCTTGTAGAAGCCCTGTGCAACTTCAACCACTTCTGCCTTATCCTTGTCATTTACGGAAATCAGAACGGTTCCTTCTAAAGGAAGTGTGGACTGACAAGCTTCCTGCGCCTTAAAGAAGGCTTCACCATAGGATGCTGACAGACCGAGAACCTCACCTGTGGAACGCATCTCGGGTCCGAGTACAGGGTCAACTTCCTGGAACATGTTGAAGGGGAATA
>CAYRLN010000035.1:0-2538 GCA_964425065.1 uncultured Lachnospiraceae bacterium
TGCTTAATCTGCTCCAATTCGTCAAACCGGTTATTCAGGTTATAATCCAGTACCACCAGATTGTAATCTTTCTGAAGTTCCTCGTTTAAAGCGTCCATATCCTTGATTTCTTTACAAGTCGAACTGTTTATCTTGAACTTCGGATATTCTCTTCGGATATATTCCTCCAAAATCGGGGAAAACACCAAAACCTCATTCATCCCGTTATTTGCCGCCTTCATACAGAAGTTGCAATAAGGATCTGCCAAATCATGCTCGGTAAGCAGCGGATTGGTATAAGTAAAACGCACGGGCACTCCCTGGGCGTTTATATTTTTAATGACATTTTGAATAAAAGCGGCATCACACTGGTCATCGTTACTATATCTGCCTCCGTTCCAAAGTGACGTCGGAAACTCCCCAAAAAAGGAAGCAATCTCCACGCCTTCCCGAAAATACTCCGGATACGTCTTAAGCATGCTCAGCAATAACATATTCAGAGGGTAATTGTATCTTAATCCCGGAAGATGAAATTTAACCGCCATAATAAACCTCCGCATTTTATTTGGGGGCGCAAGCTTGCCTGCGCCCTCCATGTTATCTTGATACTGTAAGTGTGATATTGTCTTTGCCGGTCAGCTCTTTGGTCCTTGCGTCTCCCTGTCCAAGGCCGATGCTGATTTCAAAGCAATCGCCATCCACAATTTTGTCGCCTTCCTCATTAATTACAGTGAAGGCATCTTTATCCATTGCCAGTGTAAACTGTTTGGTTTCTCCCGCTTCCAGACTCACTCTCTCGAAGCCGCAGAGTTTTGCTGCCACCGGTGCATATACAGATTTTACATCCTTGATATAAACCTGAACCACCTCCTGGGTAGCTACCTTTCCTTCATTGCAAAGTTCTACGGAAACGGTAAGGTCCTCATTATATTCTGCCCCCTTAACCACTACATTTCCATAGGTCAGTCCATATCCGAAGGGATATAAAGGTGTACTCTCCAGATAACGGTAAGTTCTGCCCCTCATGGAATAATCTTCAAACTTCGGCAAATCCTCAGTGTCATTATAGAAAGTGACAGGCAGTTTGCCGGAAGGGGAAATTTCTCCGAAGAGCATTTTTGCAACCACTCTTCCGCCTCTTGCACCGGGATACCATATCTGCATTACCGCATCTGCATGTTCCTGGGCATAACGCAAATCCATGGCACTTCCCGTCATGTTCAATAAAACGACAGGTTTTCCAACCTTACATACCGCTTCCACCAGTTCTCTCTGTACCTCAGGTAAAAGAAGATCCATCTTATCCCCGGAAGCATAACTGTTACCGGTATCTCCCTCTTCTCCTTCCAAGGTCTCATCCAAACCTACGCAAAGAATGACAACATCGCTGTTTTTCGCAACGGCAACTGCCTCGGAGATACGGTCCTGTCTCCAGCCCAGATGCTCTACACGGTCTTTGAAAAGATGACAACCTTCGGAATAGTATACGCGGATTCCATCCTCTTTTGTCTCATCCTGAATTCCTTCCAGCACGGTAATGTATCTGGAAGAAGTTCCATGATAATTACCAATCAGAGCAACACGGCTGTTGGCATTGGGGCCAACCACACCAATTGTCTTAATCTCCTCTTTTTTCAAAGGCAGGATGCCATTGTTTTTGAGGAGGACAACGCCTTCCGCTGTGGCTTTATCAGCAAGTGCAAGATGCTCCTTGCACTCTATCTTGTCATATCCGATTTTATCATATTCTGTCTCATCAAACAATCCCAGCAGGAACCGGGTTGTAAACAAACGCTCCGCTGCCAGTGTGATTTCTTCCTCGGTAACCAGTCCCTGATTGTACGCGGAAAGCATGTGCAAATAAGTATTTCCACAGTTCACGTCACACCCTGCCTTCAGTGCCATTGCCGCCGACTCCTCCGGTGTCTCTGTCACCATATGGTTCTCATGGAAATCCCTGATTGCCCAGCAGTCTGAGACATAATGACCTTCAAACTGCCACTCGTCCCTAAGTATATCCTGCATCAAGGTCTTACTTCCGCAACAGGGCTCTCCGTTTGTACGGTTATAAGCACCCATCACTGCCTCTACGCCGGCCTCTTTTACCAGTTTTTCAAACGCAGGCAGATAGGTTTCTCTCATATCCTTTTTATTTGCCACCGCATCAAAATGATGTCTGTCCGCCTCCGGACCGGAGTGCACCGCAAAGTGTTTTGCGCAACCTGCCGCCTTCAAATACTCTCCGTCACCCTGTAAGCCTTCTACAAAGGCTTTGCCAAGTTCCCCTGTCAAATACGGGTCTTCGCCATATGTCTCATGTCCGCGGCCCCATCTGGGATCACGGAAAATATTTACGTTAGGTGACCAGAATGTCAAACCCTTGTAAATATCTCTGTCGTCCAAACTGCTGTACGCATTGTATTTTGCGCGGCCTTCCGTCGCTACAACGTCTCCTACCTCTTTCATAAGTGACTTATCAAAAGCCGCCGCCATACCGATTGCCTGGGGAAAGCTGGTTGCAACCCCTGCTCTCGCCACACCGTGCAGGCCTTCGTTCCA